>JBIPNA010000004.1:0-26121 GCA_044375665.1 Catalimonadaceae bacterium | reverse complement strand
GATTTTCTCCATGATGGATTCGGAAAACGATATCAGGGAAGCCGCCCAACCCAAGCCCCTTCATGGCTTTTCCAAAGAACTGGTCTTTGATCATGTTTCGTTTTCTTACGGACAAAAACAAGTGCTGCATGATGTTTCGTTTCGCCTTGAAAGGGGTAAGACAATGGCATTGGTTGGTCCGTCCGGAGGTGGGAAATCGACAATCGTTGATTTGATGGTGCGGTTTTATGATCCGGATTCCGGGAATATTCTGGTAGATGGGGAACCGATCAAAGAACTAAGCTTGTTTGACCTCAGGCAGCAATTCGGGATGGTAAACCAGGATACCATTTTGTTCAATGATACAATATTCAACAACATAGCTTTTGGGAATATGGAGGCAACCCAGGAAATGGTGGAGGAAGCAGCCAGGATCGCGAATGCACATTCCTTCATCATTGAATCTGAGCAAGGCTACCAAACCCGGATTGGCGATCGGGGTGCCAGACTTTCCGGAGGACAGAGACAAAGGCTTTCAATTGCAAGGGCCATTTTGAAAGATCCTTCGATTTTGATTTTGGATGAAGCCACTTCAGCCCTGGATACTGAATCAGAAAAATTGGTTCAGGATGCACTGGCCAGCCTCATGAATGGGCGAACTGCTATTGTCATTGCGCATCGACTGAGTACCATTCAAAATGCAGATTGGATTCTTGTCCTCGACAAAGGAAAAATTGTGGAAGCAGGAACACATCAGTCCCTTTACCAGATCGGTGGTTTGTATACCAAACTGGTAGATCTTCAATCTTTTTAATCCGGTTTTGACCCTTTATATAATCCGTCTCAGGATATCTTCAGCAGCTTTTCTTCCACTTAAAAGGGCTCCGTTTATAGAAGGGTAAGAAAATCGATCCCCAATCCACCAGGTATTGCCCTCCTGAAGAAAAGGCTTTTCGTTACCCGGAGTAAATTGCGGCAAGGCATGACGTATAACCTGGTTGTCTAAAAACTCCCAGCTTTCCCAATTGACCTGCGGGTAAATCTGCCGGAGTTCCAATATGACTTCCTGAAAGTTTGAAATTTTTGAAAAATCAGATTTTAAACTAACAGAGCACAATGCCCACCCTTTCGGAGCATAACCTGGTTGAATTACAGAAGGAAAACACAGGTGCCGGATGTTGCCGGATGGTATGCCGTTCAGAATTAAGGCATCCGGCAAATCAACAGAAGAAGGCCCTTTAAGGTAAAGTGTGTATGCCGAATGCCAATTCAGAGGATTTATTGATGGTGCAGATCCATTTGCCATAACCAATCTGGAAAATTGGATTGAGTTTCCATTTTCAAATTGAGCGGTCTTGCCTTCTTGCCTGATAAGTCTGTGGTTTGAAAGAAATACGCCCTTTGATAGTTTTTGAGCCAGAGCTTCGGGGAAAGCCTTCATTCCGGTGGGTGGCAAACCTGCTTTTCCTGAAAAGAATTGTTTTAACAACCACAAAAAGTACCCGGAATCGGTTTCCAAAGGGGCATCCAACAGGACACCTTCGAAAAAAGGTTTAAAGAATACGCTTTTTGACTTTTCAGAAAGATTTGCCCGATCCCAAAGTAATCGGGTTGAAATGCCTGGTTGCTGATGAAAAAAATTGTCTCCCTGAAAAAATGATTTTGCCAACCATTGAGTGAGGGCAACAAGATCTGAAATCGAAAATGGATACAGTTTGGGATTTGTCCAGAATGCCCTGGGGTGAAACAAAGGATGGAATAAATCGACCGGGCCAGCCTGGCTTTCCAATATAGCCCCGGATCGGAAATAGCTCATTTGACTGTTCCAATTCGGGAGGAAATTTTTAATTTCAGGGTACGATGAAAGTATTACCTGGAAACCCTTATCAATAATAAACCCATTATTTTGAACAGAGCCAACCCTTCCTCCTGGTTCTGATTCGGATTCCGCAACCATACATTCCACCCCAGCTGATTGAAGAGAAAGGGCGCAAGCCAGCCCTGAAAGGCCACCTCCAATAATCAGTACATCTGTTTTCATGACCTTTCAGGAACCGGATTTTTTGCCAATTGTTTGACCAATCTTGTTCAAACCAGAAATGATATCCCGAATTTTTCTTGAAAGAGTACCAAAGTGGAAGGACTTTTCCCTTTTTTTGTCCCCATCATTAAGGATAACCAAAAGCTTCATATGGGAAACGTTCAAACCAAAAGAACAATCCGGGCCCTGATTAAACCAAACCGTATTCAAATTTTTCTTTTCTTTTTCCTGATTATCCTGGCCGGTAGGCTTTCGGCCCAGCCAGGAAATATGGTGACATATGCGGGTGGGACCGGCAATGAAAAATTTCAAGGTATTCTTCAATTGTCAAATGGGACTTTACTGGTAGGTGGGCAAGCCAATAATTTTGATTGGTTGCCAGTCGGCTTACCTTCAAACACCATTAACAATGTGCAGAGGTATTTTTCTGCATCTACCGAAGGTACCGGATTTATCCTGCACCTTTCCGCTGATCAGCAAGCCATCCTGGGTTTGGTCCGTTTTCCTGACAATTCCATCAGGGATGTCTATAAAATCAAAACCAACTCATTGCCTGGCCAGCCCACCGGAGACATTTTTATTTCAGGTAGCAGGGATACTGTAGGTGGTTCAGACGGTTATTATATAGCCCGGTTAAACAACAATTTCATCAACGGCTTGCCTACAGGAGTGGCCTACTACAAAAGTGTTGATGCCAGAACCCGAAACGGAGGAGGCCCTTCAATTCATTTTCCACCTGGCAGCGAATCTGCCCAGAAAATGTATCAGCCATGGGATGTAAATTCAAAAGGCCAGATTTTATATGCCACAGGCGCTGACTTCTCTTTCGACAGAACCAGTATCAACTTTATGAACCGGAATGGGGTAGATACCCTGATGGATTATTTCAGTGTTCACAATCCAAATTTTACAGGCGTCCCTGCCTCTTCTTTTGTTAATTCCACAGGAAACCCTGCTTTTGATTTGAAAAGTAGTTCCCTTTGGTTCAAATATGCCGGGACAGGAACACCAGGTGCCATGCGCTCTTACGCACAAAATTTATTCAACCAGGTCCGATCCGATGAAAATGGAAACTCAGGAAGAAAAGGGGCATTCCCATTTGATGCTTTTTTTGAAACCCCTCAAAGTTTGGGTGGAGCGCCTGTTGTAACCACAGGACCTGGATATACTGGATACAGCGTTGGTACCGGCGGTGGCCGCTGGACAGGAAAAATTGGTGGGATTGTTTTCGACAAACGCAACAGCCATTTCTACATTGGAATGGCCATCTCTGTAAGCTCTGTGACAAGTCAGCCTAATCTGGATGACACCGAGCCTGCATTGGCTGCATTTTCAGCAAATGGGGAATTGAAATGGTGGGCCCGTCTGCACAAAGAAGACGCAAACCGCAGTTCAGCCCAGCAACAAGTAGAAAATATCGACCTGGATTATCTCCACAATCAGGTGGTGGTATTGGGAAGAACAAGGGGAAATTCTGTCAATAACTTTTGGAAAGGGAATGAACTAACCAACAAAGCAGGAGGCCGGGGAAATCAGAATCAGATTACAGGTAGCATTTCAACCAGCACATTTCCAGATTTTTTCTGGCTGGGTAAATATGACCTGACCACAGGAAAGATCAACCATTCTACTTATGTAGGAGAATTGGAAGGCACCCAAACATTTACCACACCATCTGCCAATCCTAATTATGATGGCTTTCCGGATATGAATAGTTCCAACTTCAATCTTGGAACAACGCTTATCAATCAAATGCAGGTGGATCATGTTACAGGCCAGGTATTTGTTTCCGGCACCGCCCAGCGGACAATGACAACGCTCCGGGCGTATCAGAAAATGTTGAAACCTATCCCGTACCAGCAAGGTGGAGGTGTTGCCGCAATCGGATCCTTTTTAAGAGTTTACAACCCGAGCCTGGATACAATAGTGTATTCCACCTTGATGACTGGTTTGTGGAATCCAGCCAATGGCACTTCAGAGAACACCACCATCCGGTCAATTCTTCCCATTTCCGGTGGGTTGATTTTCTCCGGATTCCATTCCGGGCAGGGCAATGATGTTCAACTTCTGAACCGGCCCAGCTGGGGTACCGATACAAGGGACAATCAGACAGGTTTGTTTGGGAGGCTTAAATTTGGGCCCGATCTTCCACCTAATCAGCCAGATACCATTACAAAACCTTCAGATCTGTGTACTGGCACTGAGTTTACTTTTTCCGTACCTGCTGTTGCTGGAGCAACATCATATAAATGGGTTATCGAAGCAGTGGGTTGGTCAGGAACTTCAACCACCAATTCAATTACCCTGACCCGCTCTGCCAATCCATTTCCTGGATTTTTAACAGTTTATGCAATAAACGCGGTTGGAATCAGTCTTCCCAGAACAACCTGGTTGCCATCCACTGCAAATGTTAATAGTCCGACTGGTTTTACCTTTCCGCAAAGTCAGTGCCCAAACCAGACGCAGACCTATCTTGTAAATCAGGTTGCAGGGGCAGTTTCCTACAACTGGAGCATTGTTGGGACAGGATGTGAGTCATGGACACTTTCTTCAAATCAGACTACTTCAAATTCAGTATCTGTTACTTCAGGCGCAACAATAGCAAGCCCATGTAGCCTGCAGGTTGTGGCAAATGGTTGTGGAAATTCAAGCGACCCTGTTTCATTTGCCCTTCCAGGATTGGGAACCGTGCCTGCAAACCCCATTTTTTCCACTCTCGAGAATGGAATTTGTGTAAATATTCCTAAGGATGTATCTGTTGCCCCTCTGCCTGATGCATTGGGGTATACCTGGACCCTGTCGGGTACTGGCTTTTCCGGTATCGCTTCCGGAACAAGCTTTACTGTAACTGCTGGACCTGGTGCTACCGGAGGAACATTAACTGTAGTTGCCTTCAATGCATGCGGAAACAGTTTACCCAGCACCTTTAATATTACAGATCCAGTCAATTTAACCTTACCGGAAACACCAACCTCAATCCTCGGTGCTAATAGTGGATTTTGCTCAAACGACACGCTTGAATATTCCGTTAGTCAAACACCTGGGTTAACATACTCCTGGTTTACAAACGGCAACACCTGGCAGGTTTTGGACCCAAACTCAAATTCAACACGCTTGTTTATTCCACAGATAGGCGGATCTGGCCAGGCATTCCTGTTTGTACAGGCACAAAATATTTGTGGCTCCAGCAATCCAAAAAGCATCCTGATCCGAAGAGGGTCGCCTGATATCCCATCAGCTGAAAGAATTGTACCAGCTTTGGACAGTGGTATTTGTGTTGGCGGGACAGTAACATTCTCCATTAATCCAACCTTTACAGCGACTTCATATGAATGGACTTTTCCCAACGGATGGACACTCAATGGCCCAAACAATCAAAATACAGTAACTATAACTGCTACTGCAGCTGCTGAACCTGGCTTTATCAAGGTAAAAGCCTTTAATGCCTGCGGTTATGATTCGGTGCAAAGATTAACTCCGGCTATCAAAACCAATTCAACAACTTTTGCCATAGAACCTGCACCGGGAGGAGTTATCAATCTGTGCTCCGGATCATCGAGACTTGCCTACATAGCCGGTACCTTTAACGGTCCGGTAAAGACCTTTCAATGGCTTACACCACCTGGCGTATTTATTCTAAACGCCTCTAATACAGACCCAAGTAATGATACAGTGCGGATTTCATCCACGTTTGATGCCACCTCTGGTCCAATTACAGTGATCATGTCCGGCAATGAATGTGGCGTGTCTACGGTGAATCTGTCCATCACACCAAACCCTGCCCCAGGACAGGCAGTAGGACCTGGACAACTTTGTGTAAATCCTACCAACCAAACTTACACGATTCAGTCTGTTGCAGGTGCACTTTCATATGAATTTGAATTGGTTCCTGCATCTGCAGGTTCATTAACCATTACTGATACTTCGGTAACTGTAGATTGGAATGATGTTTACCAGGGAAATGCCAATCTGAGGGCAAGATCAGTTTCCAATTGTGGCCCGAGCTTATTTGGACCAGGTTTAGAAATAACTTTGGGCTTGCCGGCCGCAAATTCCAGCAACCCGGCTTCCATTTGCGCTCCCGGGAATGTAACATTTACCGCCACCGGCGCAACAGGCGGAGCACAATACAACTGGTATTCTGTTGCTACCGGGGGGACCCCAATAGCAACAAATTCAGGCACACTCACCATTGCTGTAAATTCAGATACTACACTTTATGTGACCATCACCAATGGGACTTGTGAAAGTGGCATCAGAACACCTGTTACAGCTTCCGTAGGTGGAGTTCCAGCGGCACCTACAACCCAGGGAGATACCATTTGCGCAGCTGGTATTGTTAACCTTCAGGCCACAGGTGGTCCGGTAGGCGTGGTTTACAACTGGTATTCAAGCAGTACCGGAGGAACACCGGTATTTACGGGATCTACCTATTCTTTAAATATTGCTGGAAATCAAACCTTTTATGTTAGTGCTGCTTCAGGCTCATGCGAGAGTTTAACCAGAACCCCGGTTTTGGCTGAAATCATCAACAATACCATCCCTCCTACAGCCACTGCAGATACCCTTTGCGGACCAGGAGTGGCAGAACTTTCTGCCACCGGCGGCGGAACAGGAGTAACCTACAACTGGTACTCGGCCGCAACAGGCGGGACCATTCTTGCCTCTGGTGCCACATTCCAACCAAATGTTGCTGCAACCACTTCTTATTTTGTCGGGTCCAGTGACGGAAACTGTGAAAGTACAAGAACAGAAGTAGTTGTTCTTTTAAGTAACACCCTGAGTGCACCTACATCTTCTGACATTCAGATATGTACCTCGGGCCCGGTTAATCTTACAGCTTCAGGAGCGGGTTCGACCCAAACTTATGAGTGGTTTGATTCACCGTCAGGTAGCACAGTTCTTTTTACAGGGGCTACCTATTCCATTGCCAATCTGAGCAGTACGGATACTTTCTATGTTGCAATTTCTGAAGGAACCTGTCAAAGTTCAAGAACAAGGGTAATTGCAACTGTTTCTCCCGCTCTTCCAAACGCAACAGCGGAGGGTCAAACCCTTTGTGGCGGAGGCCCGGTTTCCCTGACTGCTACCGGGGCAACAGGTGGTCAAACTTACACATGGTATGACGCCGCAACCGGAGGATCTGTTTTGGGTACGGGATCTCCTTATAATTTCACAGCATCTGCCACAACTACCGTTTATGTAGCCATTACGGAAGGAAATTGCGCAAGTCCGGTTCGTCAGGCAGTTTTGGTAACCGTAAACACACCACCGCCCTCTCCATCTTCAGCAGATGTAAACCGCTGTGGCCCAGGGGCGGTTTCCTTAACAGCCACTTCAACCCAGCCAGGAGCCGTTTTTGAATGGTTCAACACCCAAACCGGAGGAACTGTAACCTTTACCGGGGCCACTTATTCACCAAATCTGTCTTCCACCGATACATTTTATGTACAGGTTCAAGGTTTAAATGGCTGTAATAGCCCCAGAATACAAGTTATTGGTACAATAAAGCCTGTGCCAACTGCGCCAGCAGGAACCAACGCAAATCGTTGCGGACCAGGAAGTTTGGACCTTACAGCCACCGGCCAGGCTACATTAAACTGGTATGCAGCAGCAACAGGCGGCACCCCGTTGGCCTCCGGCCCCAATTTCACCACCCCAGCTTTGACATCCACCACCAGCTACTTTGTAAGTTCTACAATCGACGGCTGCGAAAGCGGAAGAACGGAAGTCCAAGCCATTGTAAATCCAATCCCTGTCAGTCCGACTGGCGGAGATGTAAGCCGTTGCGGAGAAGGAATTGTGGTTTTAATTGCCAGTCAGGTCAATGGACTGCCGATTGATTGGTATTCCACGCCTACCGGAGGAAGCGCTTTGTTCACTGGAACAGCCTTTACGACTCCCTCTCTGGCCGTTACAACAAGTTATTTCGTTTCAAGCACCCAAAATGGCTGCGAAAGTAACCGGACTGAGATTAAAGCGGTTATTTCTCCTGCAACAACCTCTCCAACAGGCACAGATGTAAGTCGTTGCGGACCAGGAGCTTTGGATCTGTCGGTGGTGCCCAGCGCAGGAAGCCAAGCCTATTGGTACACACAACCAACCGGTGGAACAGCCGTTTTTATAGGATCAGTTTACGCTGTTTCCAACCAGACGGCAACCACAACCTACTATGTTTCCTCTTTTATCCCAGGCTGCGAAAGTCCAAGAATTCCAGTTCAGGCCATAATCAAACCAGTACCGAATACGCCTAATGCGCAAAATGTTTTGAAATGCGGTCCGGGACAGGTAACCCTAACCGCTACTGGCCAGGGGGAACTTCGTTGGTTTGATGCTGCACAAGGAGGAACGCTTTTAGGAACAGGAAGTCCTTTTACAACAGCTTCTTTAAGCACCACAACTACCTTGTTTGTTTCCAGCCTGCTTGACGGCTGTGAAAGTTCAAGCCGACCTGTAGTCATTACCATTGGGGTACAACCACCATCTCCGGCAGGAGATACAGTAGAACGCTGTGGGCCGGGAACAGTAACTTTACAGACCAGTGCACCTGGTGTAAACGCCTTCAAATGGTATACTGCACTTAATGGAGGATCCCAATTGGGCACAGGGTCGAGTCTTACGATCGATATCCCAAACACCAAATTTGTTTTTGTTTCCAGTGTCGGCCAGGATGGCTGCGAAAGCCCAAGAACATTGTGCCAGGTGGTAATTGACCAGGTTCCTGAACCAAACGTAAGCGCTGATCCTGAGATTATTAAGGCAGGAGAAACCTCCCAACTATCCGCTTCAGGAGGCGGTACCTATTCCTGGACGCCTTCTTCCAGGCTTTCCAGTGCAATAGTTGCGAATCCGATAGCTTCTCCATTTGTCACTACTACCTATGTTGTTAAAGTCAGATTCAGAAGTTGCGAGGTATTGGACTCCGTAACTGTCCAGGTGGAAAGTGGTGTTACAGAAATTCCAAATGTGTTTACCCCCAACAATGATGGAATTTTTGATACATGGATTATTCCTGGAGCACTTTCAACCCCGGGAAATAAGTTGATGATTTTCAATCGGTGGGGCTCTATCGTGAAAGAATTCAATGGTTATAAAAATAATTGGGATGGTGACAACCTGCCTGCAGGAACCTATTACTATACCTATGACGACGGAAAAGAAACCAAAAACGGAACCATAACCATTGTTCGCTAATCCCTAAAGACAAGCACAAATGAAACGCATTTTATTTGCAGGCTTTGGCCTGGTTCTTTCAACTCTTGCCCTTGGGCAACAAGCTCCCCAGTTTACCCAGTTTATGCAGGCAGGGGCAGTATACAATCCAGCCTTTACCGGCATCAATCCATATGCGGATTTCAAACTCGGCTTTCGGAAACAATGGATGGGTATTCCGAATGCCCCAACTACTTTGTTTGCATCCTTTAGTGGACAATTCGGTACGGTCGAACCAACACTATCGCTTCCGGTAAGGGGACGTTTGGCCTCTCAATTTGTAACAGAAAAGCCAAAAGCGAAGGTCGGACCCAAGCATGCATTGGGTGGTTACATTATTGCAGACCAGACCTCACCAACCTCTTTGAATGTGGGTAACCTGTCCTATGCAGTTCACATACCTTTGAATGAAGACCTGAAACTTTCAGTCGGGGCCGGTTTATCCGTAACCCAATCTTCGTTAAACCGCGACAAGCTGAATGTAGATCTTCGGCAGGATCCAGGAATTGGGACCGGAGTAAGCAGTAAATTGAATCCAGACTTCAACGCAGGATTCCTGATGCATGGAAAATCTTTCTTTGCAGGGTATTCAGCAAACTATCTGATGAGAAATGAAATTTATTCTCTGAGTGACAACAAGACCCTGGTAGGTCAGCAAAAAGTGCATCACTATGGCTTGCTTGGTTACAAATTCGCCTTCAACTCCGACTGGTATGCGGTCCCGGGTGTCCTTGTAAAATATGTGGATGGTGCGCCAGCTTCCATGGATGTTAATATCCGGATGGGATACAAAGAGTTGCTTTGGTTTGGACCCAGTTTTAGAAACCAGGATGCAATTTCTGTATTTGCCGGATTTCATGCTTCAAATTTTGTAAGCTTCTCTTATGCTTACGATTACACCTTAAGCAAATTAAACACAGCTTCCACAGGCTCCCACGAAATCATTTTAGGACTGCGCCTGGTGCGAAGTGGAGCAAGTACCGCCCGTCCAACCCTGTGGTAAAAGGAAAAATACACGTGAACAACATGTTGAAAAATCTTCTCGTTTTTGGCTTAGCGCTTTCCAGTCTTTCTGCGGTAGCCCAAATCCCTGGCTTTGGTGTCAGGATGCCAATGTCTGATTCGGTAAATTCCCCTCAGGATGAATCTGGCTTATTGCTTTCTCCAAATGGAAAAACGCTTTATTTCATTCGGTCTTTTTACAAACAAAACGTAGGTGGAACTGCGGGAATGCAAGATATCTACTTCAGTCAGAAGACGGCAGATGGAAAATGGACTGAAGCAAAAAATATCGGGGCGCCGCTTAACGATGAGTTTCACAATGCAATCTGTGGGGTTAACTCAGAAGGCACAAAACTCTACCTCAACGCTATTAAGGTCCGTCAGGATAAAACCATCCCGGGAATCGCTATTTCCGTTTATGAGAATAACGAATGGAGCTTTCCTCAAAGCCTTTGCGATTATGCCTTTCCGGAGAAAGGTTTTTTTCAGGCTTTCGTTGCTGCTGATGAATCCGTTGCCCTGGTTTCTTTCGAAGGCAAAGACAGCAAAGGACTGGAAGATCTCTATGTTTTGCGGAAAAACGAAAATGGCAATTTTGACAACCCTGTTTCTTTGGGTGAAACAATCAATACCACCGGATTTGAAACTTCACCAATCCTGTCAAATGACGGAAAAACCTTGTATTTCAGCTCAAATGGATTGGGGGGAAAAGGAGATGGAGACATTTTCAAAACCACAAGACTGGATGACTCCTGGACAAAATGGTCTAAACCAGAAAATATGGGAAGCTCGATCAACTCTTCAGGCTTTGATGGCTCGTTTTCAGTAGATAAGGATAACATAGGCTATTTCATCAGCGGGGAAGGTCAGAGTGGTCCAGGGGATGTTTATATGATAAATTTAAATCCTCCGCCACCACCACCTGCTCCACCTGCCCCGATTGTGGATTCTTCTTTAATAGCAGGCAATTCAGGATCAGCCAACAGCAATGCGGAAAATAATCCTGGAGGGACTGCCGGCCAAACTGGATCCAAATCAAAAGGTGCAGATGGAAAAACCGGCAAAGGCAACAACGGCCAGATTCCCAACAGAACCGATACTTTAGGACAAGCTTTGTTTGAATTCAATTCTTTTGTCATTAACACGGAATCAAAAGAAAGCCTTCAAAATGTGATCAAAAGGTTGGTCCGGAACAAATCATACAGAATTCAGGTCGAAGGACATACCGATGACAAAGGACCAGAAGCCTACAATCAGGTCCTTTCTGAAAAGAGAGCTAAAAGTGTAAAGAAATTTCTGGTGGCTAAAGGCATTCGGGCAGAACGGATAAAAATCCAGGGATTTGGCGAATTAAACCCTGTTGGAGACAATTCAACCGATGAAGGGCGGGCACAAAACAGAAGGGTAGAAATAAAATATTATTTAAAAAATTAGTGAAAAACCCTTGATGTGCGCTTTGATTGTTGTGCTTGTCTCAATGATTTGCGTTATTTGCGGTTCGGCAAACCAAGCCCTATAAATTACCATGCGTCAATTTTCCTCAAGAACCCTTCTTTTCTGCCTTTTTCTGATGGTATTCGGAGCGGGTTCCCTATGGGCCCAGCCCCGGTATCGGGTTTTTGATTTCCGCGATCCAAAACTTCGGGCATTCACAGTACATGGTCAATTTGGATTGTCCAATTACTTTGGAGACCTCTGCCCTACTGGTGATTGCTACTCCAATTCCAAACTAAACCTCGGATTTGGGGCCAACTACAGGATGAATGATTATATATTTTTCACCTTGAATGCGCAGTATTTTCGTCTGGAAGGTTCTGACCTCGAAAGTGGCAATACAGGAAGACTTAAAAGGAACCTTTCTTTCCGGGCAGACAACATGGAGTTTAGCGGAATTGCTAATTTCGAATTCCTTAATTACAATACGTTCAGATATTTGAGCAGGAAAGAATTCCCCATAAGTATGTACATGTTTTTGGGAGCTGGTATTGCAACCAACAATCCAAAAGCGCTTTACAAGGGCGAATATGTCAAATTAAGACCGCTCAAAACGGAAGGCACTTCTTATTCAAGCGTTACGGGAGTTGTTCCATTTGGTTTTGGGATAGGGTATCAAATTTTAGACGAACTATCCGTCAGTGTCACAGCAGGATACAGGTGGACGTTCACCGACTATCTGGATGATGTAAGCAATCAATATGTCGATCCTGCCACCTTGAGTTCCCAGGAAGCAAAAGATCTTGCATTTCGTGGCGATGAAATTGGTTTCCAGGGCTATGGTGTCGGTTCCCAAAGAGGGAATCCGGATAGTAAAGACGGGTATCTGCTTATTGATTTGAAAATAGAGTACAAATTGCCTGTAGTTCCATTCATGAATATGTCCGGCCGGGGAACCACTAAAAAAACCAAAGGTACAGTTTCTCCGCCCACCAGGCAGATCAAAACCAAAAAGTAAAATGCCTTGATATTCAATAGAAAGAGCAAGCCAAAAGCTTGCTCTTTCTATTTTAAACCGTGCTTATTTCAACATCAATTCACATCCAACATGAGCCTGGCTCGCCAATTTTGCAAATCCGGAAACTTGCGGGCCAGATAGTTGAATTTCTCAGCATTGGTATATGGCTTGAGCTCTGAAACAGCCGTTTTTATGACCGAAGTTTCAAAAACCGGACTGCGGTCAAAATGATCTGTAAAAAACCGGAGAATGGTGGGTTTCTCTTTGTGAAAGTCCTCCTCCAACATATCATTTGCGAATGACAGGTATACGGTTGATCCCTCCGAAAATTCCTCAAGGGCCAGTACCCAAAGAGAAACAGAATATTTGAGATTTTCCTTTGACCAGTCAAGATAAGCAGCTTTTGCAGCTATCATCCCTGTTTCCAACAAGGACCTTTTTTCTCCTTTTGTTTCCTGAGCTGAATTATTCAGCTCAATTATTTCCTTTGAATCGGAAGGTTTGGAAGGTTTGGAAAGTTGTTCAAGCCTGGGAAGCGGTTTAAACGGCATCCTTTGGAAACCTGTATCCCGGACAACTACAGAAGCTGCAGGTACCTTTAAAGCCTGGGCGGGTTCAGAACTACGCTTTTTTTTTTCAGCCTCTTTTGAAGCAAGAACAGCATTTAAGTTGGCCATTTTCAGCAAACAAAGCTCCACCAAAAGACGCTGGTTTTTACTGTTTTTGTACTGAAGGTCAGTTGCAGATGCCATTGAAAGTAAATTCAAATACAATCCTCCAGATGCAGCAGAAGCCTGATCGAGGTATTGTTTTTTCTTATCCTCACTGGTATCAAGAAGACTTAAGGTGGCCGGATCAGAACAAATGAGCAGATCCCTGAAATGCTGCGCCAATCCTACAAGGAAATGATGGCCATCAAAACCCATTTGGAGGATTTCGTCAAAAGCCAATAGCAGACCTGAGCCATTTCCTTTCAAGATATCCTGGGTCATTTTGAAATAATAATCGCTGTCAAGTATGTGCAGGTTTGCAATTACCTGTGCGTACGACACTTTTCTGTCCTGAGAAAATGTGCTGATCATGTCGAACATCGACAATGCATCCCGCATTCCACCATCCGCTTTTTGGGCAATTACCCGAAGACCTTCATCCTCATAACCAATTCCTTCAGCATCAGCCACCCTGGCGAGCTGACTTGAAATATCGGAAATCCGGATTCGGTTAAAATCAAAAATCTGGCAACGGGAAAGGATGGTCGGAAGAATCTTGTGCTTTTCGGTCGTGGCCAGAATAAATACTGCATATCTGGGCGGTTCCTCCAGCGTTTTCAAAAATGCATTGAAAGCCTGGGTTGTTAACATATGAACCTCATCGATGATATACACCTTATAGGAACCATATTGTGGTGGAATCCGAACCTGATCATTCAGGTTTCTGATATCATCCACCGAGTTGTTGCTGGCCGCATCCAATTCGTGAATGTTGAACGAATTATTGTTCTGATAGCTTAGACAAGATGGACAAGTCCCACAAGCTTCCCCATCATTTCGGAGCTGTTCACAATTGATTGTTTTCGCCAATATCCTGGCACATGTCGTCTTTCCTACACCCCGGGGTCCACAAAACAAAAATGCCTGGGCAAGATGCTGAGTTAGAATGGCATTTTTTAAAGTGGTGGTAATATGGCTCTGCCCTACTACGGTCTCGAAGGTTGAAGGCCTGTATTTTCTGGCAGAAACAACGAAATTTTGCATGTTGGGAATCCTCTGTTCAGTTTTTCCAATTCCAGGAAAGCTGTCAAACTTGTAATCTAAACACCGGAAAAGGTTGGATGGTGTCAAAAATAGGACTAATCCGCTTAAGTTGTTTTCTGTTCTTCTTCAAATATCCATTCAAAGCATCAACCTGCTTGTCGTATCCTTTGCGAAAATACAAAACACTATCATCGGCCATTTGAATCTCATTCCGCAACTGCTGAACAATCTGAAATCGTTCTGTTTCCGGATTCGACTGAATTTCCTGTTTAATAGAAGATAAAATCGAATTCGTTGCAGAATCATAGCGGTCAATGGCTTTCCCTGATCCCATGTTTTTCCTTGAATATCGGATTAGAGGAAGCTGATCGATCTCTGTAGAAAGCTGGTTGATCTTAGCTGGATTACTTCCTTTAATGAGTTCCAACTCCTTTGCCAATCTTCTTAAATTGTCAATCTTGGCATCATCAGAACCCATCATTACAACCCAGCTGGAGTCGGCTACCTGGGATAAACGATTCCATTCAAGCTCCAATGAATTTTTCTCTTCTGCTTTCCGGGTGGTAACCTGACGACAACCAACTGTGAAGGCCTGAATCAAAAGGAGCAGAAAAAAAGCATAAATCCGAAATCTGAACATAGGGAATCTTAGTTGGATTAACTCTGGTTTTCCTTGTAAACAAGCGCCAGATTCCTGATCAGAATAATCAAGAAAGCAAATGCAAGCGCACCAAGAAAGCCCAGCAACAAAGAGAGGCGCAAAGAGGGCTCGACCGGGTTGCGAAAGGCTGTAAATCCCTGGAATACCCTGACCGGACTGGCATAACGCAACTCATCTTCCACCGATAAACGTTTCTCTGTCAGGTGGATGACAATTGCTTTAAAATCACCAGGACCTACCATAGATAAATTGCCAGTATTACCGGTCACCAATTGCTTGCTGGCAAATAGAAGATTCAACGAATCAAGCTTTTTCAATTCAGAATCAATGGCCTTAAGAAGGCTTTTCCGGTTCTCAATAAAGCGCTCTACCCGGACTCTTGAGTATTCATTTCCAGACAGATACCTGATGATTCCTTTTTGCAAATCTGGCAGTACGGAATTGTCATAAACCTTGGCTACCACCGAAAACCTGTAAGAAACCTCGGTGGTAGGTAGTAAATAATCATCTATTCCTTTGGCTTCCTTGTCGATGGCTATGGAGGCCAGGGTTTCCAGTTTTTTAATCTTCCTAACCTTGGCAACCGACATATTTAAACGCTGCCCCAATTCCTTCCAGTCCTCATTGTTGCGGAGTTTTTCGAGATCATTGAGAAGTTCAACAGTTCTTGCATCGGGTATGGACATGCATTCTCCTGTAAACCTTGATTCATATACAGGTTTTTTTACTTTAAAATATCCATATCCGGCTCCCAGACCAAAAACCGAAAAGAGAAGAAATATTTTAAAATTATTTTTAAAGAAATCAATGGTCCGGACAAAAACCCGAACCAGATTGATTTCGTCAGGGGGTGGAGGGAGCGAAGGAGCCGATGCCTGCATGTGGCTATTTATCGACCGAAATTAGCTCTACCTCAAAAATTAAAGTTTCTCCAGGTCCGATTTTAGGAGGTGAACCACCATCTCCGTAAGCAAGATCAGAAGGAATGTACAACTTATACTTTGACCCTGGTTTCATCAATTGCAGAGCTTCTGTCCATCCTTTTATGACCCCATTGACAGGGAATTGAGCTGGCTGCCCTCTTTCCACGGAGCTGTCAAAAACAGTTCCATCGATAAGCGTTCCGGTATAATGGGTGGTGACAGTACTGGTGGCTTTTGGGCTTTCACCTGTACCCTCTTTAATTACCTCATATTGAAGGCCACTTGTCAATTCAACTACGCCTGCTTTCTTCTTGTTCTCGGCGAGCCAGGCACGACCCTTTTCCTTATTGCCTTCTGCAGCTTTCTTGGCATCACCCTGCATTTTTTCCTGCATTTCCTTTTCAAAAGACTGGAGGGTATTCATCACCTCCTCGTCTGTCATTGCCGCAGGTGTTCCTCCATAAACGGTTTTCAACGCCTCATAGAGCATTGCAGGATTGATATCAATGTTCTGGCTTTTAAATTGTTTCCCAAAATTGAGACCAATTGCGTAGCTGAGCCGATCCAATTTAGAAACCGGAGCCACAAGCTCAATTTTAGCGGGACTTGAAGAGGACTTCTTTTTAGAATTTACTTTTTGCGCAGCGGCAGAAAGGGAAAATGTGGCCAAAGCCAGTACCAAAATGGTTTGTCTCATAGAATCTATTTTGATGCAAAACTAATCCTTGCCTGTGCGGGTCAAAAATTTATTTTTTTAATCCCGGATACTTCAACTGGTTCGGGAAAAAATTATGCCAACTTGCCTTTATTTGGCTTTTGTGTCCAGCCTCTTTTCCGGGTCAGCCTGATTTATATGAAATCCATTTTAACAGTCCTTTTTCTCGTTTGCATCCAGTGTGCATTTGCTCAGAAATTTGAAAAATACTATGAGCGTCTGAACCAGGCGTTTGAGCAAGGCGACATTAAAACTGCCGCTGAAGAATACTATAATCTGGCAGAGCGGATGAATGGGAAGGTGGTGGCTTTTCAGGATTCCATTCAGCTTCAATATTTTGAATCAAGGCTTTTCCGGTTAAAAGGTGACTACAACCTTAGCGAAGAATTGGGAGCCAAATATGTAGGCAGGGTTAAGCGGAAACTTGGCGACCGTTCACCGGAATTTTTAAAGATACTAATTGAAAAAGGCCGGATTTCCCTTGAATCGGCAGATTTTCACTCAGCCAATTATTTCCTCCATGAGTTTTTTGATCGCATCCGTGGATTGACCCTTCCGGATTCGGAGCTGGTTTTTCAAGCCCGATTTCTCCAAACAAGAAACGAATTGGAGAGAGGCAACTTCTCTGCAGCACAACAAGACATTGTCAACCTAATTTTTAAAGCAGAAAACCGCCTTTTGGAAAAAAAGGAAGTGACGGACAGAAAAGGACATAAAAAATATGTTGATTACAAAGATGAAGAACTCAACAGCAGGAGAAGGGAACTAGTCTGGGCAAGGTTATTCCAGGTCCAGCTTCAACTTGCCCGAGGTGAATATGAAAATGCCAGGGTAGGTTTTGATGAGCTGAAAAAGCTCCTGAAAAAAATTAAGTTTAAGGCATACGACAAAGCATATATCGACTATCAGTTTGAGCTTGCTCATTATTATCACCGTACAGATCAGATAAACAAAGCCATCTCCACTATGAAAGAGGCGATGGGAAACTGCGGAAGAAAAAATTATCCTGTAACCTATCTTTTCTCTCACAACCAGTATCTCCGAATGTGTGAGGAAATGATGCAGTTGTATGTAGAAGCACGTGACTACAACCGGGCCCAGGATGTGAGCAAGGAATACAGAGACATCATTAGTAAAAACTACGGCGAATCAGAAGCATTCAAGGTCCGGATCCGAATTCCCTTTGCCAGCTCCTGGGAACGAAAAGAAACTTCATTTATGTTTCTTCTGGAAAAGACGGTGAAAGACATTGTAAACTACCATCTGCCAAATCAATATGCATACGACATTCTCCGGCATCTGTACCAAACCTGTATGTATGGAGATAGCGTCAGGAAGGCAGAGGGCTACATCAACAATTATATTAAATTAATTGAGCATCAATGCGGTAAAGAGTCTGTTTACTACATGCAGCAGCAATGCGAACTGGCTACTTTTTACGCCCTATATTCAGATCGTGTTAATCTTTCAGAACCACTTTTCAACGAATTCCTGCACAATGGTCTGGAAAAGCATCTTGCCCCGGGGTCCGGAATGTTACTGGATGCCCTCAATCAGGAAGGAGCCTATTTTGAGATCAAAGATCAATTTCAAAAGGCCATAAACAATTATGTCCGGGTTCAGCAACGATATGAAGAACGATTTGGCAAAGGGGACTGGAGGGTAGCATCTCAAAGTATAAAAGTTGCTACAGTGGAGATGTTGATGGGAGAATTCCCGGCAGCGGAAGAAAAGTACCTGAATGCTTTGGAAAGGCTTGAAAAAACAAAGGGAAAAGACTCCCGGGAATATATCGAGTGCCTACAGAAAATTACCCGTCTTTATATCATCACCGGTCGGTTTGAAGAAGCGGAAAAATACCTTTCCCGCTCCATCAGGACAGTAAAAACTGCTTCCAGAGCTTCTCTTTTGACATTTAACGGATTGGATGAAGAGCTCATGCTTCTTCTCAATAAAGGATTGTACACTGAAGCTCAGGAAAAAACCCAAAGTCTGATCGACTATCGGATCAGGCGATATGGTCTGGCCAACCACCGGGCCTATATTACCCCTTACCAGATTGGGGCAGAAGTCTTCCTGGCCTCGGGCAACTACACCACTGCAGAAGCCATGGCCTCCAAAGCTTGCCAGGTGAGTAAGGCAATTTTTGGAGATACAAGTATGCAATACCTGAAATCTTTGGCCATTTTCTGCAGGGTATATTCAGCTTTTGGAGATTACGAGCGGGCACAGGATGTCGGCGAAAAATCCGTAGCCGGCATAGAAAAATATTTTGGGGATGCCCATGTGGAGATTGCTAAACCCAAAACCGACCTGGCCATGATCCTGTTCTATCAGGGAGGGAAGCCGGATGCTGTTTACTCGCTGTTAAATAAAGCATTGGAAATCAACCGATCAAAATTCGGGACTTCACATCCACGTTATGCCGAATCACTTCAGTTTATCGCAAGCTTTCATATTTCAAATCGGAAGTTTCAGGAAGCAACCCGACTACTGGACGAATCGGATGCCATCTGGCAGTCAAAATTAGGAAAAACCAATACCCACTCGGCTGATGTCATGGTTTTAAGGGGAGAAATTGATTGGGCAAATGCAGATTATGAGGGAGCCAGGGCCCATTTTTCAAAAGCCGCTTCTTACTACAAAGAGATATTTAACGAGAGCCATCCAAGGTATGTCTCCATTATGACCAGGGTAGCACAGGCCTGGTATGTTTTAGGGAAAATGGATAAAGCGCTTCAGGTCTGTGAATTCACCTCAGAAAAAAACCTGGATTTTGTCCAACGGTTTTTCCCATCCATGTCCGACAGGGAAAAAACCAAAAGCTGGGCGCTAATCCGTCCTTCATTCGAATTTTACTATACACTTGCTTTTAAATACAAAGACAAAAAGCCTTCTGTACTTGGAAAGATGTACGACATCGTTTTGAATACCAAGGCCATTTTGTTGAGTGCAAGCATCAAGGTCAGGGAAAGAATTTTATCCTCGGGAGATCAGGATTTGAAAAATAAATTCAGGGACTGGACAAGAAAAAAAGAGGAGATCACTGCCGCTATCGAATTGGGGCCAGAGGAAAGAAAACTGGCAGGTATCGATTTGAGAAAAATGGAAATGGAAGCTGAAGAACTTGAAATTGAACTAAGTAAAGGTTCGGAAGACTTTAAACTGGCCAATGAAGAAAGGAAAATCAATTGGAAATCAGTCCGCGATATGTTGGAAAAAGGGGAGTTCGCGACTGAGATAATTCGTTTTCGATATTTCAATGTTGGATTTTCCGATTCGATAATTTACGCCGCCCTGGTTATTCAACCCAAAAGCAGATCGAATCCGGAAGTTGTTCTTTTGGAACACGGGCGTTCGATGGAATCCAAATACATCAATTACTACCGGAATTGCATCAAATATCAATTGGAAGACACGATTTCATACCGCGTTTTCTGGGAGCCATTGAAGCCTCTTTTTTCTCCAGGTTCAAAGATTTTCTTTTCTCCTGACGGTGTATACAATGAACTCAATCTTGAATCTCTTAAAGCTCCGCGGGGTAAATACGTTATAGAAGAAGAAAATATTGACCTGATTTCAAATTCCAGGGATATTTTCTCTGCGAAGAATCTGGTGGCCAAAGGCTCTGATCAGCGAAACGTAGCTTTCCTTCTTGGAGATCCACAGTTTTACTCAAATGAAAGAAAGCCCGGAACCGTCTCTGAAACCATAGCCCAGCTACCCGGAACAAGGGAAGAAGTGAATGAAATCAATAAAATACTAAAGTCAAGTCGATGGGAAACCAATTCCTACACCGGAGCAGAGGCAAGTGAGGAAGTTCTCAAGTCAGTCCGAAATCCAAGGATACTCCATGTCGCCACCCATGGTTACTTTCTGGAAGATCTCAACCTTGAATCTGATGGTAGTTCCTTTTCCATGATCAACCAAAACAGGGCAGTGGAAAACCCATTGCTAAGGTCAGGACTATACCTGAACAGTGCCGGAGACATCGTGGAAGAAAGTGCAAAGTCCAAATCGCCTCAATTAGGTGAAGGAGTTTTAACAGCCTATGAAGCTATGAATCTTAATCTGAATGCGACTGATCTGGTGGTACTTTCAGCTTGCGAAACAGGGAGAGGTGAAGTATTGGTAGGAGAAGGTGTTTATGGTCTCCAGAGGGCATTTCAGATTGCAGGGGCCAAATCGGTTATTATGAGCTTGTTTAAGGTTTCGGATCAGGCTACGCAGGAGCTTATGAATTTATTTTACAGAAACTGGATTGGCAGAGGTATGGACAAGCGGAAGGCTTTCATCGAGGCTAAAAAAGAAATGATGAAAACCAAGCCTCAACCATTGTTCTGGGGGAGTTTTGTCATGGTTGGGGTAGGCTAATCGGACTTTAATGTCCACGAATGATGTCCACTGGGTCTACTTTACTGGCTTTCAATGCCGGAAAATAACCAGCAAGGGCAGTTGTAGCCAGGGCAAAAGCAAAGCCAGCCATGTAAAACATGGGGTCGAAGTTGATGCTCAGGTGATCCAGGGTAACCAAACCAGCCAGCTTAACTTCAATTTTTGAGGCAACAAAAGAGGCAAGCCAGCCATGAGCCAGCCCAAGCAATCCCCCGGTAAATCCAATAACCACTGCCTCTACCATAAAAATGTTTCTGATATCTCTGTTTTTGTAACCAATAGATTTCAAAACAGCGATATCTGTCATCTTCTCATAAATCATCATCATCAAAATATTGAAAATCCCAAAGCCCGCCACAATCAGGATAGAAGTGATGACCAGGTAGGTGGCAATATTTTGGATTTTAAACACGGAGAAAACATTTGCATTTGCTTCCTTCCAACTTTGGGCTTTTAGTCCAAAAAGTCGGGTAAGGTCTGCACTTAACGCATCTGCTTTATCTACATCCTTAAGCTTCAGGTTGATATCGGTAATGTATAGTTTATCCCGATTCATTAGCTTCTGGGCAATCCGAAGATTGACCATTGCCCTGTTGTCGTCGATTGAAGTAATTCCTGTACTGGTGATGCTTACCACCTTCATGTCTATGGCAGATAATGTGGTGCTTACCGTAATTACATCATCCACGTTGGCTCCAAGTTTATCAGCCACTCCTTTTCCCAGGATTATTCCATTGCTGATCAGATGAAGCCGCTTCAGGTCGCCTGCAACCTGGTCCTTGTGGATATTAAATAAAGCATCTTCCTTATCAATCTCTACTCCTGAAATAGTAACCGGGATTTGTTTTACTCCTGCTTTAATAATTGCCTGAGTGGCCACATTTGGTGCAACTCCCAGGACTCCTGGCATTTTCCTAAGAATTTCCATGATGCCTGAGGAGTTCCTGATTTTCTTATCAATCTCCTTTTGCTTCTGATTTCGGACCACAACCATTTGGTTGTCCTCATGGTAGATTTTACTTAAAATAGAAGGTGGATTTTTTTCCGGCTCGTTATACAAATGGACATGTGGCGAATTGTTTACAATTTTATCCAACATGAAAATCTGCAAACCGGTAATCAATCCCGCCTGAAAAATAAAGACTGTTATGCCAAACATGACCCCAAGCATAGCCACTGCAGTCTGCCTTTTCTTACTGAGCAAATGCACCAGGGCAATACGAATAACCGGCCTGTTGGCTATTTGAGCAATCATTTTTTGTAGACTTCGTCTTCAGGCGATACCCCTTTTAGTATTTCCACAAACTCTACATTTCCCACACCAAGCTCCACCTTGATTTTTTCTTTTTTACCCTGACCATTTCTCTTCACAATTAAAGAATCGTTAGACAAATAATAACGGGGAATAACCAATGCTTTTGGCTTTCTTTGATTGATAATATTGGCTTCCAGAGTAGCTCCGGCATACATGCTGATGGCTTCGGGAAGGACAATGGAAGCCATTACTTTTATACTTTTGTTTGTGGAACTTATTTTGGGATAGACCTCCTTAATTTCGCCTTTCAGGAAAAGATTGGGATACGCCTCTGTCTGAAAAATCACTTCTTGTTTTTTGGCCAGATAATGGATATCCGCCTCATCTACAGATAATTCCACTTCATAATTGTCAATTCTCCCCAATTCCATGACAATTTGCTGAGGAGTGTAATACTCACCCTGCTTTCCACTTATGTCGTAAACTTTCCCGGTTACTGAGGAGAAGTAGGTGAAATCATTGGAATTGGATTGTTGCGCCTTAAAGAGATTCTCGGCATTCTTTACTTCTGTCTTTAACCTTTCCTTTGTAGCCTGAAGGGACGAGATTGCCTTCTGATAGCTTTGGCGGGAAGCCAGGTATTGGGTCCTGGACTGATCAAGTGCTGCCTTGGTGGTAGCGTTGCTTTCTGATAAACCCTGAACCCTGCTAAAAGAAATGGAGTCAAGTTCCATTTTCTCTCTTGCAAGGGCTACATCTTGTTTTACTGCAGTCATGTAAGCCGAGTTTTCGGAAGCATTCAATGTAGCAAGATCAAGGTTATTCCTGGCTGTAGCTACGTTAAGATTTGACACCTCAGACTTCATGGCAAAGAGCGGCTGACCTACGTGAACCGTATCGCCTACCTTCACATAAATCTCTTTTATGTATCCTGGAATGCTGACATTCAAACGGTAATAATCTACCGGAAAAATTTTACCAGAGGCATAAACTGCCTGGGTAATATCTTTATAAACCGGCTGGGTTTTATCTTCTTTTGAAGCACAGGCCCAAAGAAATGAAAGGAGAAAATAAGGAGTTAAACCTTTGAAAACGATGCGAAGCATTGAAAATCCGGTTCCCGAAAAAGGACTGCAAATGAGCATTTTTTTTCGGAGAGGGTTATCTGCCATCTGGAAATTTTTACTTTGCAACCCCATGCAAACAAGAAATACCGCATTCTTCATCTTTAGCTTTTTGCTTTCCACATCCTTATGGGGACAAAATCCAGCTCCGGGAAGGCTCTCCAACAAACCTCTTCTTATTGTAAATGCTGAAATCCACGATGGACAGGGGAACCGGATCCCAAAAGGGTATGTCAGGGTTGAAGGGAAGAAAATAACTGCCACTGGTCAATGGGATCCCGCCACATTTACACCTCCAAACCCAGCTGAAACTGAAATTTTGGATGCAAACGGCATGCATCTTTATCCGGGCTTCATATTATTGAATACGCCGCTTGGACTATCAGAAATTGATGCAGTCAGGGCAACAAATGACTTTAATGAGTCTGGAGATGATAATCCAGGGGCAAGGGCCCTGGTCGCTTACAATACAGATTCTGATATTATCCCAACCCTCCGTTTGAATGGAGTCCTCACAGCACAAATTAGTCCGAGGGGCAATCGCATCAGAGGAAAATCTTCAGTCGTTCAATTGGATGCCTGGAATTGGGAAGATGCTGTTATAAAAGAGGATGATGGATTACACCTTTCCTGGCCATCAAGATATCAATCTACAGGTTGGTGGGCAGAACCTGGAGTTGTGGAACGAAAAAAAGAATACCAAAACGAAAGAGAAGTGATTTCTCAATGGTTTACCGATGCCAGGATCTATAAAGAAAAACCTTCCCCAACATACAATTCACATCTTGCCGGACTGGCAACTGTTTTGTCTGGTGAAACCACATTGTACATTCATGCCAAGTTTGCCTCAGATATTGTTACTGCCCTCAAGTTTGTCCAATCTCAAAAATTAAAAAAAGTTGTTTTAGTCACTGGCTCCCAGGTTCTTCAGGTTTTGCCACTGGTAAAAAGTATGGGAATTCCTGTGGTGGTTACCAGGGTACATAGCTTACCTGTAAGGCCGGAGGATCCTGTTCATTTGCCAATGGAAACTCCTGTTCGCTTAATTCAGGAAGGAATCCTTTGTGCCCTTGATTACTCCGGAGATATGGAAATAATGGGGGCCCGGAATCTGGGCTTTCTTGCAGGTACTTGTATGGGTTACGGATTGACGGAAGATCAGGCTCTGAAACTTATCAGTTCAAATCCGGCAAAAATTTTGGGTTTGGAAAATCAAACTGGTTCAATCAAGCCTGGAATGGAAGCCACCTTTTTTATTTCAAATGGTCCTGCCCTGAACATGACCACCCAGGATCTGCGTCATGCCTGGATTCAGGGAAGGAAGATTTCTTTAGAATCCAAGCAAACCCACTTGTATTCGAAATACAAAACCATGCTGGAGAAAGGTCGCGATTAAATCTTTGAGAATGCGCTTCTTAAGAAAATTTTTCAAGGCTGACTACATCTATTGCACCTTGCTGGTCTTCCTTTTTATGGTAGGAATCCGCCAGCTGGTTGAGAAATTTTCTTTCCTGAATCCCATTGAAAATGCCTTACAGGATTTCGAAATGACAGATATCGTTTTCGCGGAATCCATCAGAGAGGCCCCTCCTATTGATACCAATATTGTATTGGTCAATTTTGGCACCCTCAGCCGGAGGGGTATCGCCAGGATAATTGACAAAATCGCCGATCAGAAACCTAAGGTACTTGGCATCGATTGCAGTTTTCGGGTTTTAAAAACTCCCGAAGAAGATTCCCTCCTGGAATCCGCACTAAATAAGGTAGAGAACCTTGTTTTGTATAGCAAGCTTGAATACAAAACAGAATCCCGTTCGACCAAATTTGACACCATCATTTACTGCCATACAAAGTTTGCCCGGCATGGAAAATCGGGATTTTGCAATCTGATTACACCCGGTCAATCGGAATACATCACATGCAGAACTTTTAACCCAATCGATTCGGTTGGAGGAAAAGTAGAAAAGGCTTTCGGGCTTGAAATAGCTGCACAGGTCAATCCGGAAAAAGTTAAAGAATTCCTTGACCGGAACAACGAAGTTGAAATCATTAATTTTCGTGGCAACAAAGATGCTTTCTACAGTCTGGATGTAACAGATGTACTCGGTTACGATGATGGATCTGGATTTATTACTGATCCCGACATGTCAGTATCTCTAAGAGATAAAATTGTCATTATGGGTTTTATGGGCCAAAATTTTGGTCCCCAATCCGAACTGACCAGAGAGGATAAATTCCACACCCCGCTAAACCCTAAATATGCCGGGAAGTCGTATCCTGATATGTTTGGTGTTGTAGTGCATGCCAACATCGTCAGCATGGTTCTCAATAGTCAGCCTATTAATTCTATGAGTAAAATGGGAGGAATTTTGCTGGCCATTTTCCTTTGCTACCTAAATGTGATTTTTTTCTTTTACATACACGACTATTTCCCCTCCTGGTATGACTTGGTAGTAAAGACAATGCAGGTTCTTGAAGTGTTGTTAATCCTTGGAGCAGCGGTGATCATTTATGCCAAATACAACTATAGCATGAATGTAACGGTCTCGGCAATTGCCGTTGGTCTTTCTGGCGATATCCTTGAAGTCTATACCGGAGCGATGTACAA
>JBIPNA010000171.1:0-7255 GCA_044375665.1 Catalimonadaceae bacterium | reverse complement strand
GCCCATTGCCAAACGGAGAATTTCAATTTCTGCTCTGGAATCATTACCTGAACAACAAAACGTTCTGTTTCGTTGAGCTGAAATCCGGTATCCAGAGTTGTGGTCCCAAAAGCTTGTGGAAGATCACAATGTCTGTAAGGGAAAAGATTTCCGGTTGGAATCATCCTGTCGTCCACTTCAAGGGCCTGAACTCCGGGCAATTGTATAATCCAGTCATCAACTGGTTTTCCAGTTTTAAAATACGGGTGCCAGCCCAATCCGAAAGGCAACGTTTTTTGGCCAAGGTTGCTTACCTGGGTCCGGATACACAACCCATCGGTATCGGTAAGAATATATTCAATGTCAATCTGATATTGAAACGGGTAAAAAATATTTTTCCCGTCAGAAACATACCGTAAATGAATGAATGCCATTTCGGCTGTTCCTGTGGTTTCAACAACTTCAAAGCTGCAATTGAACAATGTCCCATGTAAAGCATTGTTTCGGTTTGGTTCATTGATCGGGAAATGAAATTCTATTCCTTCATTTTGCCAAACTCCGTCCCTGAGTCTGTTTGGGAAAGGAAACAGAAACACGCCTTTATAAAGCGCCCCGGTTTCTTCAGGTTCGTTTTCATGGGAATATCCATCAAGGATGTCAACTAATTTGCTCCCATCTCCGGATGGAATAAAAAATGAATTGAGAGCGGCCCCATAATCAGGCAGAATGTCGAGTGTTATGCCGTTCCGGTTTGCAGCCCTCAGGAGGCGTGATTTTCCAAAAGGGATTTTTTGAATAGAGAACATTTTGTTTGGATGTGGCCAGATTGGGTGGGGAATTTCTTTGATTCTTTGGTTTTAATGGATTTAACAGGACTTGCCTGTTTCCTGAAAAGAAAAAGTTCCTGTTTGAAATACTATGCTGACGGAGGTTTTGGAATGAAAGAATCAGCGCATGATACCGGGCATTTTGCCTGACATGCCACTGACCTTTTTCATCATCTTCCGCATCTCTTCAAACTGCTTCAGGAGATTATTCACATCCTGAATGCTTTTTCCGCTGCCGGCTGCAATGCGCTTTCTTCGGTTACCTACAATCAAATCCGGATTGGCTCTTTCTAAGGGAGTCATGGATTGAATCATGGCAATGATTGGTTTAAATGCATTGTCATCTACTTCAACATCTTTCATTGCCTTGCTCACACCGGGAATCATGGAGAGCACATCTTTGAAATTTCCCATCTTTTGAATTTGCTGGATCTGGGAAAGAAAGTCGTCGAAATCAAATTTATTTTTCCTGATTTTCTGGTTGATCCTTCTGGCTTCTTCTTCGTCAAAAACCTGTTGCGCACGCTCAACGAGGGAAATAACATCGCCCATGCCGAGAATCCGCTGTGCCATCCTGTCCGGATAAAAAACATCTACCCCATCCAGCTTTTCTGAGGTTCCGATGAACTTGATGGGCTTATCCACGATAGAACGAATGGAAAGGGCCGCACCACCCCTTGAATCTCCATCCAGTTTTGTAAGGACAACTCCATCAAAATCAATCCTTTCGTTGAAAGTTCTTGCCGTATTGACCGCATCCTGACCTGTCATGGCATCTACCACAAACAAGGTTTCAGAAGGTTGGATGGCTTTCTTAATGTTTTCAATTTCCTGCATCATCTCCTCGTCCACAGCGAGACGACCTGCAGTATCCACAACCACGATTTTTTTGTGGTTCTGGCGGGCGTATTCGATTCCCTTTCGGGCAATATCTACGGGATCTGTATTGTCGGGAAGCGAAAATACTTCTACACCCACCTGGGCACCTACAACTTTTAATTGTTCAATAGCAGCAGGACGATACACATCGCAAGCCACCAAAAGAACCTGCCTGCCTTGTTTTTTCAACATGGCACCCAATTTCCCGGTGAAGGTCGTTTTTCCCGAACCCTGAAGCCCGGACATCAAAATTACAGCAGGGTCTCCACGAAGGTTCATATCAGCCTTTGTGCTTCCCATCAGCCTTGTAAGCTCGTCGTAAACAATCTTGGTCAGCAACTCACCAGGCTTCACTGCAATCAGGACTTCCTGGCCGAGGGCTTCTTTCAAGATGTTTTCTGTGACCGATTTGGCTACCTTAAAATGAACGTCGGCGTCGATGAGGACTTTTCTGATTTCCTTTACGGTAGAGGCTACATTAATTTCGGTGATGCGCCCCTGGCCTTTGAGGGTTTTAAAGGCCTTATCGAGTTTGTTGCTTAAATTTTCAAACATGGTGATGAATGCTCTGCTGCCCTTTTCGGCTGATTGATGTGAAACTTACTGGCTTCTTTTCAGGGAAAGGGGCCGCAAGTTAGCAAACAAAGGGATTCCCCGGGATGGAAGGAATGGTTTTTCGGCGCACCCTTTTCCACAACTTTAACCCAGGCTTTGCAGAAACCATTACCGGGAAATGGCACATCGGGATTGTTTTTTACCTTTGCCGCATGCAAAAACCCAGCAAAGCCTATTTGTCCAAACTGGAGGATCTCGTATCGGAAGGTGGCTTTATAGTGCGCTATGAGCGGGGAAATTTTAAATCAGGATATTGTGTCCTGAAAGAGAACAAGCTGATTCTGATCAATAATTTTTTACCACTGGAGGGCCGGATCAATTGTATGCTTGACCTTGTACGGTCCCTTCCTCTGGACGAGGAAGCGTTGTCAGACAAGAACCGAAGGCTTCGAAATGAAATCCTGGCGCCTGTTCAAACCTCCATTTCTTTTTCTTCCTGAAACCAAAACTACATTGAAGGTTACATTTTTGGGTACGGGCACGTCGCAGGGGATTCCCCTGATAGGTTGTTCCTGCCGGGTTTGTCAGTCTCTCGATTACAGGGACAAAAGGTTAAGGACGTCCATCCTGGTAAAGGAAGGCCCGCTTACTTTGGTGGTGGATGCCGGACCTGATTTCCGGCAGCAAATGCTCCGCCACAGGGTTTCGGGACTCGATGCCTTGTTGATTACGCATGAACACAAAGACCACCTGGCTGGTCTGGACGATGTGCGTGCTTTCAACTATATCCAGGGCAAGCCGATGCCTGTTTACTCCCTTCAAAGGGTTTTAGATCATATTAAGGTAGAATTTGCCTATGCGTTTTCCGAAAAAAAATACCCAGGCGTTCCGCAAATCCACTTAAATCCTGTTCATGAAGAACCTTTTGAAGTCGGGGGAATGATGATTCAACCTATTTTGGTGATGCATGCCCGTTTGCCTGTCCTGGGTTTCAGGATGGGAAATTTTACCTACGTGACAGACTGCAATTTTCTTAGTGAGGAGGCCAGAAACATTATCCGGGGAAGCTCTGTGCTCGTATTAAATGCTTTGCAAAATGAGCCACACGTGTCCCATTTTACCCTTCAGGAGGCCATCCAGGTTGCCAGAGAGCTGGAGGTTCCAAGGGTTTTCTTTATTCATATGAGCCATAGGCTTGGGCTGCATGGTGAAATTGATAAGGAGTTACCAGAAGGAATAAAACTCGCTTACGACGGACTTGAAATTGAAATCTGAACCAATCCTTCCGGTTGGAGTTTAATATATTATGGATCATTGGAATGAATTACTCGACCTCAGGCAGTGGAAGAACCTGCTTGAAAATAGTTCAAAGAATAAACCGGTCATTGTTTTTAAGCACAGCACAAGGTGTTCCATTAGCCAGATGGCTTTGGATAGGTGGAACAGAGGCTGGAAAAGCGAATGGAATGATCAGGCTGAAATCTGGTATCTTGACCTGATCAGTCACCGGGATATTTCAAATGCGATAGCTGCAGACACAGGTGTTGTACACGAAAGTCCGCAGGCTTTGTTGTTGGAAGATGGCAAGGTTTCGCTTGTCGAAACACACCAGGCCATTCGGGCCGAACATTTCATCGGCGCCTTAAGTTCTAAAAATTAAAGGAAATAACCTGGTCAATGTCCGGATGCAGGCTTTTGGCCACCGGGCATGTCAGGGCCGCTCTCCGGAGCATTTCTTTCTGGTGGTCAGATGCCTGAGGGTTGGGCCAGGTAAAGGAGACTTCGATTTTAATAATTCTCCTCGGGTCGGCTGCCATATGTTTTGTGATTTCAGTATGCAATCCCTTCAAATCCAGACCTTCTCTCTGGGCATAAATGCCCATTAAAGTCATCATGCAACTTGACAACGCTGCGCAAACCGTATCTGTTGGAGAAAATGCTTCACCCCTTCCATTGTTGTCGGTTGGAGCATCGGTAATAAATGTTTGTCCGGAAGCGGAGTGTTTTACTTCGGTACGGAGATCACCAAGGTATTTGCCAGTTGCAGTTGCCATTTGGAATTGGGATAAGAATTCAGGATTTTTGATGCAAGAATACCGCATGTTCCGCCATTTCCCTTTTTTACTTTTATTTCTCTTGGTTCTCGTTTCAGGGAATATTCTGGCTCAAAACGATGAACTTGCATACACGGAGGAATTGGTTTATGGGGTTAATTTCAATACAAATGCCGGCCTCTTTGGTGGAGTTGCTTTTAAGTGGGCCAGATCGAAGGGAGAAAAACAATATCATGGATTTGGGATTGAGTTGGTGAATGTGAAGCATCCCAAAGAATACCGTCGGCCTGCAGAAACGGGCAATACCTTTATCGAGTACAAAAAAAACTACCTGTTTTCGTTTCGGCCCTCATACCTGCGGGAATGGGTGCTTTTCCGAAAAGCAGCGGAGGAGGGTGTCCACATCAATTTTATTGCCGGAGGTGGCCCGAGTTTAGGGATTTTAAAAAAGTATTTTGTGCTCTACAGGGAGTCCAATGATCCAAGATCGACCTATTTTTCTGTTCCTTATACCGAAGATCTTGAGGTGGGCAGAATCAATGGTAACTCCAGCTTTTCAGAAGGGTTTAACCAGCTCAGAATAAGCCCCGGGGTCCATGCCCGTGCGGCCATTTCTTTTGAATTCGGACAAATTAAAAATTCAGTGGCCGGATTGGAAACGGGATTTGTTGTGGAGCAGTTCTCCAGAAAGCAGGAAATTCTCGCTTTTGCCGAAAACCGGAGCTTTTTTACCTCTTTCTACCTTACCTTATATTTCGGTAAGAAATACTGATCTGTATCAGAAACTGGTTTGCTGACGCCAATGGCTGAGGAAGATGCCTGCTGCCATGGCTGCATTCAATGATTCGGCCTGGCCAAAACGGGGAATCGACACCCTTTGAACATGCTTTTCTTTGAACCATTGTTCATCCAAACCCCGGGCTTCATTCCCGATAAGCAGAACCGACTTTTCAGGGAACCGATACCCATACAAATTTTCTCCTTCCATATCGGCCGCAATACAGACCCTTCCTGACTTTAGGACCGTTTCTTTTGAAGCCCGAACCGGTTGAATGCGCAAAAATGAACCCATTGTAGCAGAAACCACTTTTGGATTATACCATTCCACTGTAGGGCCAAGCAACAGCAGTTGCCTTAGTCCAAACCAGTCGGCCAGCCGAATTAAGGTTCCCAGGTTGCCGGGATCGTTCAAGGCCTCGGCAATCAGCCAAAGCCGATCATTTTCAAAGGGCAAATTCTGTTCCTCTTGCTGCTTTGCCACAAGAATGGCTGCCATATTGGTTTGGAAGTTTCCCAGGGAAGCAAGTTGGGCTTCATTCGCGACAAGGATTTCTACTTTTTTTTGAATTTCAGCAGCTTCCAACTGGACGAGAAAAGCTTCAGAGCAAACCAGGGTTTCACAATTCCAATCCGACCTGAGGGTTTCAAAAATGGTTTTTGCACCCTCGATGGTGAACAGACCGGTTTCCTGACGGGTCTTTTTTTGTTGCAGGCTTCGGATTTGTTTTGCCCGGCTTTGGCTCAATACGTTCATTTCCGGTTACTTTGAGGCCCGAAGGTATCGGTTGAACACCAAAGCACGACAACGATTGAAGGAAAGCACAGCTAAACCCATTCGGATATGGCTCCTTAAGGTGCTGATTTGCTGCATTTCAGTTGGTTGGTTAAGTTCTTGTATTACTACGCCTTTTTTGAAGAAAGGCCAATACCTGCTCATCAATCAGCGAACAAAAGGAAGCCGATCGGTCCCGAAGGAAGATCTGGAATTGCTTTTTCGACAAAAGGCAAACCGGAAAATTCTGGGATTCACTCCCTATCTGGCGATCTATTTTTTCGGCAAAAGTATTCGGGATACGAGCAGGACCAGGAGGCTCATCAAACAAAAAGAGCAGTACTATCAAAAGAAAATTGCGGCTTTGCCACCAGGCAGTTTTAACGACTCCCTTGCCCTGGAAAACCGGAAGGAGAAAAAGCTGAAAAAATACTACGTCAATCTGAGTGAGGGAAACTGGTGGATGCGTGTGGTAGGGGAACCTCCAACCATTTATGATTCAAGCCTTTCCAAAGAAACGCTTCGGGAAATCGGGAACTATTACTTCAACAACGGATTTTTCGATGCCGGTGTTAAGATCCAGGAAGATACTTTTCTGGGAGGAAATGTGGCCGTTCGGTATTTGATACAGGAAAATCCAGTTCATCGGGTAAGGCGGGTTCGGTACATAACCGATGATTTCCGGCTGTCACGCCTTATCGATAGCTCCCGTTCTTCACTTTTGGTAAAACCAGGAGTTCCTTACAGCAAAACACATTTGATGCAGGACAGGGAAAGCCTGGAACGGTTGTTCAGGAATAAGGGCTACTTCACCTTCAGCAGAGAATATATTACAGTTCAGGTTGATACCTCTTCGTCCGTTCCAATCAATAAAAGCGACTCACTTTTACTCCATGCCCATCCGGATTTGTTCTCAAGACTTGGTTGTGACATCACCATGACCATCCGGAATCCTGAAAACGGCAGACATACGCCTTACGTGATGGAGGATATTACCTTTCAACTGACTGAATCGGATTCATCTTTGGGGGTTTATACCGACACCACTTTCAACAAAGTGCGTTACCGGTTTGAATCCAGAAAGCGGTATTCTCTTGGGATTTTGGATAGTAAAATCCTCCTTCACCCGGGGCAATATTTTGATTATTCGCGTCTCACCAATACCCAGGCACAGCTTTCTTCCATGGACATGTTCCGCTTTGTGAATCTGTCCCTGGACACCCATCTTAACCAAATGAAGCTCAGGATTATGGCAAATCGTCTGCCTAAATACCAAAGTTCGGAAGAACTGGGATTACTCATGAGTCAGGGTGCGCCGGGCCCTTACATCAACGTTGGATTTAAAATCCGGAATATTTTTGGTGGTTTTGAGGTCTTTGAAATCAATGCCCGGTATTCTGAGGAGGGGC
>JBIPNA010000170.1:0-7327 GCA_044375665.1 Catalimonadaceae bacterium | reverse complement strand
TACCGATCACTGGCGCTGCCGTTTCAAGCCGGTTGGTGGGTCTGCGATAAAACCAGCAGACATTATTCAACTTCTCCAATCTGCTATTGATAATGGATTGGACATCATCAAGACAGAAAACCTCTACAGGTTCAATGGAAAGGATGGGTTTTCTTTAGGACAGGGACAATAAACCAACTATTCTTATGAAGTTGAACTGGATGAACGACTGTTTTTCTCCCGCTGAAATGGAGGTTCTTTGCGCTGATATGGTAGAAGCCAACATTCGGTTTCAGGCCTCCCGTATCTCTAAGGATGCCAGTGAAGAAGACATCAAGATGCGGGAAAGACGCATCAAAGATCTTCAGGCAAATCTGGCAGATCTGAGAACAGCATTGAAAAATGCAAAGGGAGTCGTTTCGATGGAATCCTCGTTTTTATTCGAAACGGTACATCCTGCGTAGATCCATCCAGCCTTAAGGTCTTGGAAATCTTCAGGTCCCTGACGCTCCTGCCGGTTTCCGAACCCTGAAAATGGGTTCGGAATCTGGGGGCCGGAAGGGCTGCATCTTCCATACGGACATCCCCGGACAAGCTTCGGCGATGCCACCAAACGCTCCATAAGGAAATCCGGTTACGACCGCAACAGGCCAACAGGCAGAGTCCGCCGCCGCGGTTTCCCGATCCGCTGCATCCGTAGCACCGCCCCACATCTCGGGCATAAGGCGTTGATATTTTGTATGTTAGGCTCGGAATATTTTCCAAATCCTTTTTTGGGTTGAACGAGGATCCGGGCTGAACCTTCGGCTTAGGGACCGCACGGAAAAGCCCACAGGCCCGATGGGCGATCGCCGGCTTGAAGGGATCTCCATCGCCCAGGCGCCCATTGGGACGAGGACTTGCACGGAAGGGCCCGGCCCGACGAAGGAGGGGAAGCCCCAACCTAAAATCCGGTGGCTCAGAAATGATATGAATCGGTTAGGTTTGCCTTCCAACGATCCCAATATGAACTCCTTGTACCAAAAAGGCCCCTGGGTGCCGGGCCTTATTGTATTTGGGCTTTCCGGCCTGGTCTATAGCTTAACGCTGGCGCCGACTTTTCTCCACATCGACTGCGGCGAACTCGCTGCCGCTCAATACACCCTGGGCATTACCCATCCTACCGGCTATCCCCTGTTTACCCTTCTGGGTTACCTCTTTCTGAAGCTGCCCCTTTTCGACCGACCCATCCTCCAGTCCAACGTACTGGCGGCGCTTTGTACCGCAGGAGGCATGGGATGGTTTGCCGCCTGGCTGTTTCAAATGCTCAAAACCGATTTTCATCTACCCGATTCCAAAAAGAAAGCTGCTCCGGGTCCTCCTCCCTGCACAGCCGGTGAGGCGTTCTGGATTTCGGTTTCCGCAACTTTGTTGCTTGCTTTTACCCTGACAGTTTGGGCACAGGCCACTTCAACGGAGGTGTACAGCCTTCATATTTTAGTGCTTTCCATGTTGTTCTGGTTCGCATACCAGGCCTGGCAAAAAAACACCACCCGATCCTGGATTTGGGCAGCCCTGGTCCTCGGGCTGGGTTTTTCCAACCATATGACCACCCTGATGGCCCTGCCCATGCTTGCCTTTTTCTACTTCCACAAAAATGGAATCCGGCAGGAGGCTTTCAGCCGGCTGGCCATTCTGGCGATAACTGCCCTGAGCATCCTGGTGCTGATGTACGGATTCTTGTTTTACCGGGCTGGCATGGATCCCATTCTGAATTGGGGAAACATCCACGACCTGACTACCCTTAAGCGTCACATTACCGGCCACCAATACAGCTCCTGGATTTTGGCGGGAAGCAAAGTAGCAGCCCGCAATCTTGGCGAATTCCTGAAAGCCTTACCAGGTGAATGGGCTTTTGCAGGAGTCCTGCTTATTGTTTTGGGCATTTCTTCTGCTTTCCGGTCCTCCAGGATGCTGACATGGGCTTTGACCTGCAGCCTCCTGTTTAACCTGTTTTATGTAAGTCAGTACGACATCAAGGATCTTGAGCCATATTACATGCAGACCATTTTTGGATTTGCCTTCTATGCTGCTTTCGGAATGAAAAGGTTACTTATCCAATTGAAAAAACCAGCTATGGCTCCGGTCCTGCTTCTTTTTCCACTACTGGCCCTCGGATTAAATTTTAAAGCCTCAGACCAAAGCAAGACCAGGTTTTTTGAGGAATACACACAGTCTGCTCTGAAAAGCATCGAACCCGATGCCCTGGTGATTACCCAGCAGTGGGATTTTCTTATCCCTCAATACTATTACCTGCGCATGGTGGAAAACCAGTTTCCCAGGCTAACGGTGCTGGACAAAGAACTGGTTCGCCGGTCATGGTATGTGAATAAACAGGCCCGGCTGCTGGATGCACAAATTTTTTCAGGTGCAGATGCAGAGAAGCAAACCTTTCTTGACCAGGTGAAACCTTTTGAAGAAAGGAAGCCTTTCAACGGAGAATTGATAGAAGATGCCTACCAGGGTTTGTTAAGCAAGGTTATGACAAATCAGTTGAAAGTCCGGCCTGTGTACATTGGTTTAGATTGTGTTCAGAACGAAGACCTTCAGATTCCTGAAGGTTACAAACTGGTGCCTGTGGGATTCTGGCTAAAGCTGGTTCCCGTCAGCTCGGGATATATTCCAGCCAGAATCCCGATGTTTAAACCGGTAATCCCGGAAAACTGGGCAGGAAAGGGTAAGACGGGATACTATTCTGCATTTATTCTGGACCTATGGAACACCGGTTGCCGGAGCCGGGCAAAGTATGAAGCCGATGCCGGAAGATCAGCAGAAGCTCAGGCATGGGCATCTGCCGTTTTGTGAGACGCCAGTTGAAGGCTCAAAAGGAAAGGTAAAGAACTCATGCAGGTTCTTTCGCCCTGTCAGCCACGATGTCCCGGAGTTTATTCTGATAAAACTCAATTTCCTTTTCCAGCAACCAGAGTTTTCTGTCGGTTTCCCATTCTTTGACAGGACTGCATGTTGCAATATACTGACGGGCTTTTCCCCTTTTCCAGTTCCACCACTTTCCCACGATGTCGTCTTTTTCAAGGTTGCTCCAATCCAGATCTTTTGCCTGATGCATAATGCGCCGGGCGGAAAGCTCCTTTTTTTGGTAGTTGGCCTGATTTCTTTTTTCAAGTAGTAGCTTCTCTTCTGCCTTAGCTATGCGGGATTTGAGCCACCCGCTTTCGTAGGCAACAGGTTCTGGTTCCGGCTTTCCAACGGCATCATGAATATCGAAAAGTGGATGGGCCATTAGTTGCTTTACCTTGATGGGTGTGCTTCTCTGGCCTTGAACCATCTGTATCAGCAGGGTATGTGAAATGCCCAGTAGCTCGGCCAGTTCCCGGATTGTAAATCCAAAATAATCCAAAATCGCTTTAATTTGATGCATGAGGCAATAGTAACCAAAAAAAATTAAATCATAATTGGTTGCAATTTTAGCAACCAATTAATAAAATATAAAAATTGGTTGCTGGTTTTTTGTTGAAAACTCCCCCCTCTCTTTTAAAACCATCTTATTAATTGAGGCCTTTCAAACGAAAAGGCTTTGTCTGAATGAATATTCACGGGAGATTTTCCGCAGCATATTTTGCGGCAACAAAACCCAACATCCTTGGACCCCGGGTTTCATTTAGTTTTGCCCCATTCAACCTTTGTTTCATCTCGGCCCACCACTATGATTATAGGCATTACATTTTCCGAAGCTTCATTTCACAATTATCCACGATGGATTTTGTCGGGCCACCCCGATGTAGAAGTAATTACGCTTGATGAAACAAACAAAGAAGATTGGACTAAATGCCAGGGGCTTGTGTTGAGTGGAGGAATCGATACACATCCAAAATTTTACAATAATCCAATACTGGATTATCCTAACGCACCTACAGCCTTTAATCCGGTTCGCGATGCTTTTGAAATAGAACTTTTTTGGTTTGCTGTGAAGCAGAATCTTCCTGTTCTGGCCATTTGCAGGGGGATGCAATTGGTCAACATCGCACTGGGTGGAGATTTGATTCAGGACATCGAAGCTATTGGTAAACCAAGCCATCGCCGCCAAGAAAACAAGGACGGATTTCATTTGCTGACCATGGAAAAGGAAAGCGAATTGTTCAAAATGGCTGGCTTGGAATCGGGTATGGTAAACAGTGCACACCATCAGGCCCTGGGCAACATAGCCTCAGATTTGAAAGTGGTGGCAACTTCGCCCGATGGTTTGGCCGAGGCCGTTGAGTGGAAGGATAAAGCAGGGAAAAAGTTCTTCCTTGGCGTTCAATGGCATCCGGAAAGAATTGACCTTGATCTTCCTGGAGACCAGATTAGCTTTAGAATCAGGGAAACATTCCTTGAAGCATCAGCCCGGGTCCCGAAATTTGGGAACTAATCCTGCAAAATGCACATCAGGTTTTATCGGGCCATCTTATCAAAAAGGAATCTCTTTTGCATTTCAGTTCTGCGTTGTTTTTCAGGTCCTTTCACTGGTTTTTTATGAACTATTTGGTGAAGTCTAAATTCTACTGGTCCCTGGTTCAGCACCTGGTCATATGGTTGCTCTGTTTAGCCCCTGGTTTCTCCCCAGAGCTCCATGCCCAGGAAAGAAAACCCAATTTCCTGCTCATTATGGCCGATGATCTCGGATTCAGCGATCTGGGTTGTTATGGATCTGAGATATCAACCCCCAATCTTGATGCCCTTGCCAGGGAGGGGTTTCAAAGTCGGCGTTTTTACAATGCGGCACGTTGTTGCCCAAGCCGGGCTGCATTGCTTACGGGTCGGTTTCCACATGAGGCCGGAATGGGTGCCATGGTGTCTCCTCCAAACCGCCTTCCTGGTCCGGGTCCTTATCAGGGATATTTGAACCGGGAAATTCCAACACTTGCCGAAGTCATGCATCTGGGAGGATACCAGACTTTAATGACCGGAAAGTGGCACGTGGGGGAGGCCCGTCAGGACTGGCCATGTCAACGTGGTTTTGATAAGTATTTTGGATTGGTTTCTGGTGCCTCCTCTTATTATGAAGTGTTGCCAAACCGTCTCATGCTTAGGCAGAATGAAATATTCACACCCACCTCCGGTTTTTATGCAACCGACGCCTATGCCGACACCCTGTTGGGTTGGATCAGGGAAACAGAGAAGCCTTTTTTTGCTTACCTCGCGTTTACGGCCCCTCATTGGCCCCTGCATGCGCCGGAAGTAGATGTTGCCAGATACCGGAACCTTTACCGCAAAGGATGGGATACGCTCCGCCGGGGCCGCCTTGCAAAACAAAAAGCCCTTGGTTTGGTACCTCAGGGACTTCCATCAGAATCGCTTTCTCCCCTTCCTCCCTGGGAAAAGGTGATGGAGCAGCAAAAAGAAGCAGAAAAAATGGCTGTGTATGCGGCTATGGTGGAAAAAATGGACGCAGCCATAGGTAGAATTATTCAGTACCTGAAAACAAGCAATCGGTTTGAAAACACAATGGTGATATTTCTTTCTGACAATGGCGGCTGTGCCGAAAATTTGCAGGGCCGGACCCATTGGGATGGTTTGGACACTGCTTTGGTAGCCAGGCTCCCTCCGGGACCCAAAGGCTCATACATGGCTTATGGAAAAGATTGGGCTACTTTGAGCAATACCCCATTCCGGTCTCATAAATCCACCATTTATGAGGGCGGAATTGCTTCCCCTTTTATCTGCAAACCATTGCCTGGCATGGGAAAGGACAATCCTTTTGAGGGAAAGTTTATCACCGATGTTTTCCCTGAATTTTTAAAGCTGGCAGGAATTCCCTTACCTGAACAATGGAATGGTCATGTTTTAACCCCCTTTCCCTCCTTGGGTGAAACCGGATATGGATGGGAGCACTTCGGAAACAGGGGCTACCGGAAAGGGAACTGGAAACTGGTTGCACTGAAAGGTAAAGAATGGGAACTGTACCATTTAGAGTCCGATCCCACAGAAAGTCAAAATAGGGCCAGTACAGATCCTGCAGTCCTGAATGACCTCGAAAGCCTTTGGTTAAAATGGGCACGCAAAGTGGGAGCAAAGGTCGAATGAGGCAGCCAGATTGGTTTACTGAAGAAAGGCAACTTCTTCCTTCAATGGCCCAATTCAAATGACAACTGTTGAATCTAAGACCCTCCCGGAGAGAACCTTGTCCAAAATACAGTCTGATTCAGAATTGTTCCCGATTTTCAGAAAGGCAACTCGAAAAGATTTTCCATTAAAATCTTTTGGTCTGACATGGATAACTTTTGATTTTATGGTTTGGATTGTCGGGTATCCATATCGCCTTTTCATGAACAGCTCAGGTAACCATTAAATGGCATGATTCAGACATGGAAAAGTCGTTTTCGTTAATAATTTTATGTAAGAAATTGGGTTTTTTCGGTGCATATTGAGAAGGAATTCCCCTAAAATTGTGATGCATAAAAATCATATGCGCAAATTTCTAACCCCTAAAAAAGAATGAAAAATTTACTAACCGTTTTATTGGCAGCAGGATTGTCAACCGCCTCAATTGCACAGGAAAACAGCCTTCAGTCGGGAAAAATTTTTGCAGGAGGGTCTGTGGGATTCTCCAGCACCTGGTCTAAATCAGAAGTTAGCGGGGGTGGGACCACCGTGAAGGAAGATGGCCCAAAGACCACAAACTTCAATGTAATACCCGAAGTGAATTATATGCTAAGTGAAAAACTGGCCGTTGGACTTGGAATCGGATATGACTTCACCAAAACGACTGTTAAGGATCGGGAAGATGAAGAGTCCGAAACCAGAGGAGCTTTTCTTGTTGCACCCAATGCCACTTATTTCATTCCTTTTGGTAATGAAAGATTTGGATTGCTTGTGAATGCTGCCATCCCCATTTCCATTGGCACCATTACCGAGGAAACAAAGTCCGGGGGAACTACCGTATCCCGCGAGACGGATTTGATGGGATGGGGAGTAGTAGCCTCTCCTGGCATTTATTACTTCGCCTCCAGGAAATTTATGCTGACCAGTCGCCTTGGAAGCATCTTCAGTTTTTCCTCTAATACCACCAAGTCAGGAGAAAATACAACCTTTAAAACAACCAGTTATAACCTGGAAGTCCTTAATTTTTCAACCCTGGGATTGTCTTTTGGTGGTAGCTTTTTCTTTTAATTTCTAAAATTCTTCACTCAAATACCCTCCCCGAAAGGAGGGTATTTTTTTTACGCCACTATTTCCCGGAAACTTCATGCACCAGATATCCCCACCTCACGTAGTTCCTTGCTTTTCTGTACTTTTGCGGCCCCAAACCGTATTTTCCAGATCCTTTCTGGTATCAGATTTCATATGAGCTCCTACAAACCCCTCTCCA
>JBIPNA010000169.1:0-7328 GCA_044375665.1 Catalimonadaceae bacterium | reverse complement strand
CCCAAGGGGGCCAGACTGCAAAAGGGCCTCGCCATACCTCCGCCTTGTTGCGGACCCAAAAATCAAAAAATACATATGGCCCCAGCGACTTCGGTTTCAACCTGGACCAAGAGTCCGATCGAGGCCCAAGCCCGCACAAAGGCATTCCGAAGGCCTGGGCTGAAATCGTAAAAACCGGTTTTGAACCCGTGGCAACTCCGGCCCCGATAGCAGCGGATACCCCGCAGCGACGACGACAGGAGGAGCGAGGAGTAGGAGCGAATAGCGGGAAATGCCGGCCAAACCCCTCCCCGCTCTATAGGAAAACCCGTTCAGAATTCCCAAAAAATCGGTCTACCCGGCGGTTTTGGCAGGACCCCGTTTCAACCAGAAGGCCGAGACCACTGTAACCAGCAAAGCAACGGGCAATATTTCCATGTACGTGATCAAAGCCACGCCGATGGGCGATTTGTACATTTCCCTATACTCGGCCATGGACTCGGCTTCTTTACGGAGTTCTTCGGCCGATGCTCCGGCTGCTTTTGCTTTTTCAAGTGAGAGTGCTCCGAATTTCTCCATAAAATCGGGCATGAAAAAATGGAAATCAACCAACCATGTTACCACATAAAGGGTAGATGCAATCAAACTGATGCCCAGTCCCAGCAACAAGCCATCCTTCAAGGTGAGCACGCCTTCCGGATGTTGATCGCGGTAGGTTTTTAAACCAGTAAAAATGAGGGAAAAAGCCAGGAGCATGGAACTGTACCCAATGGCCATGCCCCATTCAAAGCTAAGGTAATCGTGGACAAAAGCCATGCTCAACACCAATGTTGTGGCTACAATCAGTCCGGCAAGGACTCCGTTTCGTACTAAAATTGTTTTCATCGTTTTTTGAATTGTTTCTGGGGGCAAATCAGGCATCCCGACCCGATTCGGGCCTCATACTTTGGTAGGATTTTCCCTTTTAAGCCAAATTTCATCCTTAAGTACAGGTCAGATCAGGGAACCATTCCAAGCTTTCTGGCCTTTTCGATGGCCTGGGTCCTCCGGTTGGATTCCAGTTTATCCAGAATTGAAGAGGCATGGGTTTTTATGGTTGACAGCGATACATGAAGCCGATCGGCAATTTCCTGGTTGCTATTCCCCTGGGCCATCAGTTGAAGCACTTCCATTTCACGACGGGTCAAACCCATATCTATTGGCTTTTCTTCATCGGGTGCATACAGATCTTTGAGGGTAGCTGTAGGTTCGGGTAAGACCTTCGGCAAAGTCTTTTTGTTTACCAACCTTGCCAGCCCAAGTCCGGTAAGCAAAAAAAATCCTGCCAGCAAAAAACCATACAAACCAGAGGCAGGTCGGATCACCAGAAACCTGGACTCCAGCCAGGTTAGTCCATACAACAGGCAAGCGAGTAAACTACCCCAGAATAAAGCCTCACGCACTTGCTTTCCATAACCAGGAAACATGGCAGCAAATAGGTGAAAATCCTTTGTTTCCGGCATCGGATACAGAAGGGACCCGCAGAAAAACAAAATTCCAGGTCTACGGAATTCGATAGCAATCCTTTTCCCTTCGCCAATATTTCCCGATTTTTGCACCGGCATTTTTCGGCCACACCTTGGAATTTCAACTTACTTCAGAATATCAGCCTGCAGGCGACCAACCTCAGGCCATTCAAAAACTGGTGGAAGGCATTGAACGGGGCGATCCTTCACAAACCTTGCTCGGAGCGACTGGTACAGGGAAAACCTTTACCATCGCCAACGTCATCGCCCAAACCGGGAAACCAACCATCATTCTAAGCCACAACAAAACACTTGCGGCCCAGCTTTACGGGGAGTTTAAACAGTTCTTCCCCAACAATGCGGTAGAATACTATGTGTCCTACTACGACTATTACCAACCCGAGGCATTTATTCCCAGCTCCAACACCTATATAGAAAAGGACCTGGCCATCAACGAAGAAATTGAAAAGCTGAGGCTGGCTGCTACATCGGCGCTGATTTCAGGCCGGAGGGATGTGGTTGTTGTGGCCTCTGTTTCCAGCATTTATGGCATTGGAAATCCGGAAGAATTTGGCAAAAATGTCATCAAACTGACCGTAGGAGATGTCATTTCGAGGTCCGCATTTCTGTATGCCCTTGTGGGCATTTTATACCATCGGACCGAGGTGGAATTTAAACGGGGAACCTTTCGGGTAAAAGGAGATACGGTTGACATCTTCCCTGCCTATGCAGACTTCGCCTTCCGTGTCTATTTTTTCGGGGATGAAATCGAGGCCATCCATAAGATAGACCCCATTTCCGGACAGAAGCTGGATCAGGATCTGCACCTTGTTGTGTATCCGGCCAATTTGTTTGTGACGGGCAAAGACCTTTTGCAAACGGCCATCCACGAAATTCAGGATGACCTGGTGCAACAGATTTCTTATTTTGAAACAGAAGGCCGGCTCCTTGAAGCCGCCCGGATCAAAGAACGGACCGAATTCGACCTTGAAATGATGCGGGAACTGGGCTATTGCTCGGGGATTGAAAATTACAGCCGCTATTTCGACCGGCGGACTCCGGGAGCCAGACCTTTTTGTCTGCTCGATTATTTTCCGGACGATTTTCTGATGGTGGTGGACGAGAGCCATGTGACCATGCCCCAGATCAGAGCCATGTGGGGTGGAGACCGGAGCCGGAAAGTGAATCTGGTGGATTACGGCTTCAGGCTTCCTTCGGCACTGGACAACAGGCCACTGACATTCAATGAATTTGAAGGCCTCCTCAACCAGGTTTTGTATGTCTCTGCCACACCTTCCGATTATGAATTAAGGCAATCGGACGGGGTTGTGGTAGAGCAAATTATCCGTCCTACCGGTCTGCTCGACCCCATCATCGACGTGCGGCCCACCCACAATCAGATCGACGACTTACTGGAAGAAATCAGGATTCGGATCGACTTTAAGGAAAGGGTCCTGGTAACAACCCTGACAAAAAGAATGGCGGAGGAATTGTCCCGGTTTCTGGATCGGATGAACATTAAGTGCCGGTACATTCACTCGGAGGTAAAAACCCTGGATCGGGTAGAAATTCTTCGGGACCTGAGGCTTGGGGTATTTGATGTTCTGGTTGGGGTAAACCTGCTCAGAGAAGGTCTGGATCTGCCTGAAGTTTCTTTGGTTGCCATTATGGATGCCGACAAAGAAGGATTTTTGCGGGATGGCCGGTCGCTGATTCAAACCATCGGAAGGGCAGCCCGGAACGACAAAGGCCGGGTGATTATGTATGCCGATTCGGTAACCGATTCTATGGAAAAAGCCATTTCTGAAACCAACCGAAGGCGGAGTGTCCAGATGGCGTACAACGAAAAGCACGGCATTACGCCGCGGACAGTAATCAAGAGCCACGATGCTATTTTGCAGCAAACCAAAGTAGCCGACAGCAAAAAAGGCGCAGCGGCAAAATCATATTATGTGGAGCCGGATGAAGCCTCGGTAGCCGCCGACCCTGTGACTGCGCACATGAGTCTGGAAGAAATCCGGAAAATGGCCGACCGAACGAAAAAAGCGATGGAAAAAGCTGCCAAAGAACTGGATTTCATGGAGGCAGCAAGACTGAGGGATGAATTAAAAGCCTTTCAGCAATTGCTTTCCAACCAATGAGTGGCAGGTACGGGTTTCCGGGAAAGTTCCCCATGACAAAACCTGCATTCCAGACCGAAAAAACCAAAAAAATCCTAATTTGCGCCTCTTTTCAGCTTTGCTGAATACAGTAGGAATGGTCGATTTTTTGCAAGGCACAATAAAACAACTCGAACCCGCGTTTCTGGTCCTCGCAGTGGGAGGCATTGGCTTCTCGATGCGGATTTCTCTGAATACTTTTTCAGAGTTAAACGGGAAAACGGAAGTTTTGCTTGTTCATACCTACCTACATTACAGCCAAACCGACGGAATGTCGCTTTTCGGATTTGCTTCGCCTTCAGAAAGAAGCCTGTTTCTTCATCTGATTTCGGTGAACGGAATCGGCCCGGGAACCGCACTTGTGGCGCTCAGTTCTGCACAGGCCGACCCCCTCAGGGAAGCTATAGCCCGGGAAGATTTGCGCACCATTCAATCTTTAAAGGGGATTGGACCCAAAACGGCCCAGCGGTTGATTTTGGAACTCCGAGATAAAATCAGAAAAGAAATTCAGGGCGGAACTTACGCAGGAAGCCAGACCCCTTCGGTAAACAATCAGATGGACGATGCCCTTACTGCGCTTATGACACTGGGAATTCCAAAGGCAACAGCAGAAAAATCACTTGAAAGCCTTGTAAAACAGACCGATAAAACTTACACGACCGAAGAACTGATCCGATTGGTACTTCAAAGGAGCCGTTAATTTTTTTTGTTGCAACCATGATCTCTACCTTCTACCCTATTCAAAAACAAACCCGACCCAACCAACAAATTGCCCCACAAAACCAGAGCTTTTTCAAAAACCCAGCCTGCTGCACCTACACAGGCCCAGGAAACTTCATTTCAATAGCATAAGGACATTTTGTACCCAATTCCTTTTATCCAATTCCCCCTAAAAATCCGGATCAGATTGTTCCTGATGGCCATTTTATGGCTTTCTGGACTGTTTGTAACAGCCCGTGCTCAGGGATTTCTGGAAGATGATGACAGTACAAAAACCAAAGATTACAAACCCAGTTTCAGGCCGCGACTGAACTGGTCTGACCGCCTTGGAGACAAGTTTTCGAATCCACCCAGCCGGTCTCCCCTTTACCTGGAAGACCCCGACAACATCAAAACCAAGGTTGAGGTCGATTCTCAATCCAGAACCTACACCATTTACGAACAGGTAGGACAACTGGATTTCCGCCCTGTAAGTACCATGACCTTTGAGCAATATGAGAAGTATATGGAGGCTAAACTCCAGAAAAACTACCTCAAAGCCAAAGCAGAAGGTGCCGACGGTGAAAGTCCGACAACAGGCAGATCGCTTATTCCAAAAATTTATCTGAGTCCGATGCTGGACCGTATTTTCGGCGGGAACTTTATCGATATCCGACCCAATGGTTCGGTCATGCTTGATTTTGGGGGACAATTCCAGAAAATCGCCAACCCCAACGTGCCGATCCGGCAGCAGCGCTTCGGAAACTTTCAGTTTGACCAGCAAATCAACGTTTCTGTCCAGGGTAAAATCGGGGAGAAATTGAAGATGAACATCAATTTCGATACGAAGGCAGCCTTCGATTTCGACAACCAGATCAAGCTGGATTATACCGGAAAAGACCATGAAATCATTCAGAAGCTGGAAGCAGGTAATGTGAGCATGCCTTTGAGCTCTACCCTCATTACCGGCGCCCAAAACCTTTTCGGGGTCAAAACCACCCTTCAGTTCGGGAAGTTAAAAGTCACAACTGTGGCTTCCAATCAAAGGGGAAAGGCCAACCGGCTGAAATTAAAAGGCGGTGTTACTTCCCGGGAGTTCCTTGTACCCTGTAACCAGTATGAGGCCAACAGGCACTTTTTTCTGGCACAGGAATTCAGGAACAGTTATGAAAGAGCCCTGAAAACTTTACCTCAGATTACTTCCGGCCTCAACATAACCAGGGTAGAAGTGTATGTAACCAATCGTGCAGGCAATACACAAAGTCTTCGGAACGTGCTTCCGCTGATAGACCTTGGAGAAGCCAATCCCCTCAAACCCTCCTGGAAAAAAAGCGGGGTAAAATTCAGAGATCCCAGCGACAACAAAAACAACACCCTTTACAGCACCATACTTGGCAAAGGCGCCGATGTTTTGAGTGGTGAAAACACCCGTGCGACATTGGAAGGAATGGGGTTGCAAAGAAGTACCGACTATGAATTTCTCAAAGGCGCCCGAAAACTGATTCAGGACAAAGACTTTAAAGTGCAAAAGCAACTGGGTTACATCTCCCTGAACTTTGCCCTTCGGGACGACGAAGTATTGGGTGTGGCCTATGAATACAGTCTGAACGGCGTGGTGTTCAAAGTTGGCGAACTTCAGGAAGACTACGCTGCCAGAGAACAATCTGAGGTGGTTATCCTTAAATTACTCCGGCCAGCTGTTATAAACACCAAACTACCTACCTGGGATCTGCAGATGAAAAACATCTACAACCTGGGAACTTCGCAAATCGGGGCCAACAATTTCCAGCTTCGGGTAATTTACCGGGATGATGCTACCGGGGTTGACAACCCGGCCATGCCTACCGGATCCGGACGAAACCTTTCAGATAAGCCCCTGGTTCAGGTTTTTAACCTCGACCGACTCAACCCGGGCGGGGAATTGCAACCGGATGGAAACTTCGATTTTGTTGAAGACATCACCATCGATTCCAAGAACGGCCGGATTATGTTTCCGGTACTGGAGCCATTTGGAAATACCCTGGAAAAACAGTTTGTCCTGCCCGACGAAATCCAGCTGGCCGACAAATATGTCTTCAAAGACCTCTACCGCCTTACGCAACCCGATGCCCTTCAGGCCGCCAACAAAGCCAAATTCTTTATCAAAGGGCGGATGGAAGGAGCCTCTTCTTCCGAGGTTAGTCTGCCAGGTGTAAACATTGCACCCGGTTCGGTCAAATTGTATTCCGGCTCTACCCTGCTTCAGCCGGAAGTTGACTATACCGTCGATCCCAGTCTGGGACGCATTAAAATCCTGAATACCGGCCTCCTGAGCTCAGGACAGGATCTGGAAGTTGAATTCGAACAGGCCGATTTATTTTCCTTCCAGCAACGCTCCTTTTTTGGCTCCCGGTTTGATTATACCGTATCAAAAAACATCAATTTCGGCGGAACCCTGCTTTACCTCAACGAAAGGCCCATCATCCGAAGGGTACAGGTCGGGAACGAGCCCTCCCAAAACGTGATGGCGGGCATTGATGCGAATTACAAATCAGATAGCCGGCTTCTGACAAAAATTATTGATGCCCTCCCTTTAATCCAAACCAAAGAGACGTCCACCGTAACCGCTTCCATGGAATATGCCCGGTTGTTTCCGGGAACCAATAAGTTTGTTGACCCAACCGGAAAAGGGATTTCTTTCCTGGACGATTTTGAAGGCGTAAGGACCCCATACTCCATGGGGGGACAGGTGACCCGGTGGAAACTCCCTTCCGTACCTGTTGGATGGGAAGGACAAGGATACCGGATTTCAGACCCTTCCACCTGGATTCGTCTGAACGACCGGCGGGCGAGAACCTCCTGGTACATTATTGACAACCTTTTTTACCGTGCTACCGGAAGTGTAAAACCAGGAAACATCGACGCTGAAGACACCAAACTTCACTACGTCCGGGCAGTTGGCCCCCAGGAAATTTTTCCCAACCGGGATCTGAACGCCGTAAACCTG
>JBIPNA010000168.1:0-7356 GCA_044375665.1 Catalimonadaceae bacterium | reverse complement strand
GTTATGAAAGCAGCTTTCTGGTATGCTGCCAATCCTGTCGGAAGTTCAAAAAAAGGCATTGGAGCCCTAAAAGCAATTTCTGCCCATCCGGAAGGCATTTTTCTTCAAGGATTTACCAGGGATGAAATTCCGGCGCTCCAGGTGCTGGATGTTTTGGGAAGAAACCAGCATGTGGATTTTGTGCCATGGCAAAATGGCTGGCTTGGGCTGGGACTACCAAATACGGGTTGGTTTTGCCTTCGCGGGTCCCGTGATGGAATTACCCGCCCTTTCCGCCGGTAGCCAGATCAGAATCCTGTTGGGAGGAATTGTTTCCTTTCGGACGGAATAAAACTTTATCATTTCTCCGGGCACGGTCAACAGCTTCCGCAATTCTGCGGGACTGGGTTTCAGGTGTTTTAGCTGCCCAGATTCCTTCAAGCAGACCTTTTTTGATGCTTTTTGGAAAAGCCTGCCAGTTTGTATTGGCCAGGTTGTCATTTGACAAAAGGATGGCCATTTCCGTCGGCAATTCAAGATTTTCTACACGATCGAGGGCTATCCAGGTGCCGGTTTTTTTTGCCAGTTCCACCATTTCTAATCCCGCCGGAGCCATTTTTCCTTCTGCCAGCAGTTTTTCAACTTTCAACTTGTTGACCGCACTCCAATTGCTTTTCGGGTTTCGCCTGGCAAAATACTGGTAAAAGCTGTCTGAATCCCTTTTGTTGGGTTTGCTATCGATCCAACCGAAGCAAAGTGCTTCGTTTACGGCAGCATCATAGTTGAGAAGGGCTTTGCTGTGGCCTTTTCGGTAAATAATCAGCCAGATGGATTTTTCAGTGGCATGGTTTTCTTCCAGCCATTTCCTCCAGCATGCTGGCCCCGGGGCATAAACAGCAGGGCGGTCTGGTTCGTACTCAAATTCGCAGGACATTTTTCTTCTCCATTTTATGATTGCAAGTATGGATGGAGCTTCAGATTTTCAAGGGTTTTTTTCCTGAAACCCATTTGTACATTTGCCGCCACACCAACAAACCAGACATGCGTTTACAAATCCTATTTTGCCTGATTCTAATTGGGTCTTTTTCCCCCATTATTGAAACCAGGGCTCAGGGAACCGATTCCACAAAGGTTACTGAAGAAGAAGATTATAGTCAATATGGAAGTGCGGAAGAGACCGTAAAATACTGCACGCAAAAGGTCAGAATGTTGTCTCCAACCAAGCTTATTTCCCTGGGATACGAATACCAGATGCCCTTCACTTCCCAGTTTACGTCTCCTTCGGATCCCGCATTATCGGATCCTTTTCAGGACCAAAAAATGAAGTACATGCACGGCCTCCGGTGGCTGGCCAATGCACCGGTGATTTCCAACAACAAATTCATTCTCAATCTGGGCGCTCAGTATTATGAAAGCTATCTTGATTTTGAAGAGAAAACCGTAGCCGAGCCTTACTACAGTCCATACCTCCGGTCTGCTTTGGCCAAAGGCATCAGGACAACGGGATTGATTGCCACCGCTTTCAAACCTTTGGATGAAAAGAAATTCCTTATTTTTTCCGTTCAGGGAGACGTAAGTGGGAATTTTGGTTGGGATGATTTGTCAAGGGCATTGCCTGCACCAACATTAACCGCGGCCGGACTTTACGGGTGGAAAAAGGATGAAAATACCATGATGGCTTTCGGTCTTACGCAAACCTGGCGGGGAGGGGAAAGGCTCTACATCCCTTTATTTCTGTACAACAAGACCTTCAATGATCGCTGGGGACTTGAAATCCTGCTTCCTGCCCGTGCCCATGTCCGGAGAAATTTCTCACCCAAGTCACTTTTGCTGGCAGGTTTTGAAATAGAGGGAAACAGCTACCGGATCCGGAGGGGTGAAAACCCTTTTGTGTATGGGGATCAGAAACTTGATTTCCTGGAACTGCGCCGGTCGGAGCTCAAATTCAGGCTCGCCTGGGAACAGCGGTTATTTGGTTTTATCTGGCTTTCGGCCCAGGCGGGATACCGGTACAATTACAAGTTTAATTTTTCCGAAGAACGTTCCTCAAAGCGAGGCGATTTTCTTTACGAAACCAAACTGGGCAATCCCTTTTATGCCAACCTGAGCTTGAATCTGGTCAGTCCTTAAGCCGGTCCCACAACAGCTTTATTTTTTCAGTACCTGCCGTTTCCAGACATCGGTACGTCCAAAAAGGCTGATGCCGATAAAACCCCTTACTTCCAGGGTATTCGGGTCGGTGAGTTCCATTTTGCAGGAATAATCGTTGCCGTTCTCAGGGTCGTATATCAGACCGTCGATCCATTTGTTGTCGCCTTCGTACACAAAGTCCCGCAGATTCTGAAGGCCAAGCAAGGGGCGGGTTCGTTTGCTTTCATCCGGATTGTTTTTGTCTACTTTGGGTTTCCCTTCTTCATTTTTCGGATCCCGAAGCCAGACAATTTTGCCGTGGTACTTGTTGTTTTCCTTGTATATTTTGATCCTTCCTTTGCCGGTACCGGTAAGCCAGACCCCAAGTACGGCATCGCCATTGGAGTCGGTAGCCGGTGAAACACCAGTTACAAAAAGAAAAGCCAGGGCCAGCAGGCCAAGGTTAAAAAAAGAACGACGTATCATTTGAACTATGGCAATTTGGTTTCAGGTGACAAGATTACAAAAGTAAATCGTCCTGAAAAACCGGCCTTTTCCGGAAAGGTTTTCAGGCCAATGAGAAATGCCAGATAAAATGTTGCAGGATGTCAGGCATTGGCTGGCTTGTTGGGTCTACTTTTGGGCCTTTCAAACGTCATGTATTCTACACCCGAAGAAGCCCTTTCGCAGATCCGTTCCGGAGATTCCATTTTTGTTCATACTGCTGCAGCGGCTCCCCAGGTCCTGATCCGGGCTCTGGTTGAGCAATCCCAACGGTTAAAAGACGTCCATTTGTACCATCTTCATACCGAAGGAGAAGCCTCTTATATGGATGATGCGTATGAAGGAATTTTCTCTACCCATGTGTTTTTTATCGGGGCCAACGCCAGGGGTGCCGTGGCAAAAGGAAGGGCAACCTATGTGCCTGTTTTTCTTTCCGAAATTCCCCATTTGTTCCGAAGAAAGATTATTCCCATCCGGGTTTCTTTAATTTCCATAAGTCCGCCGGATGCTCATGGATATTGTTCTTTGGGCGTTTCGGTGGATGCCACCAAGGCAGCTTTGGAAGTCAGTGATCTTGTAATAGCGCAGGTCAACCGGTTTATGCCCCGTACCCATGGGGATGCACAGGTTCATGTCAGGGACATTGATTTTCTGGTAGAAGGCCACGAATCCTTGCCTGAGGGCCACATTGGTGCTCCCGGAGAACTTGCTTTGAAAATTGGGCAGTTTACAGCAGAACTTATTGAAGACCGGGCCAGCCTTCAAATGGGCATCGGTGAGATTCCCAACGCTGTCCTTGCTTCTTTGATGGGCCATAAAGATCTGGGAATCCATACTGAAATGTTTTCAGATGGGATATTGCCTTTGGTGGAAAAAGGAATCATCAACGGAAAATATAAGAAGAAGTACAGGGAGAAAATTGTCTCCACTTTTCTCATGGGGAGCCGAAAACTATATGATTTTGTCGACGACAACCCGATTGTAGCCATGTTGGATTGTAGTTACGTCAACGACACATCCATCATTCGGCAGAACCCCAAAACGACAGCCATCAATTCTGCCATTGAGATTGACATTACGGGACAGGTTTGCGCCGACAGCATCGGGACCCGTATGTATTCCGGTGTAGGGGGACAAATGGATTTCATCCGGGGAGCCGCACTTTCTGAGGGAGGAAAAGCCATCATTGCACTTCCTTCTGTAACCTCGAAAGGGGAGAGCAGGATTGTTCCTTTCTTAAAATCAGGCGCAGGGGTGGTAACCACAAGAGCCCATGTGCATTATGTGGTTACCGAGTATGGCGTTGCTTATCTGTACGGAAAAGATTTAAAGCAGCGGGCTCAGGCACTGGCTGAAATCGCACATCCGGATTTCAGGGAAAGCATCATGAAGCAGGCAAGGGAGCGGTTGGGTGGTTGAAACCCATAGCTGGTTCTAAGGAACTAAACCCGATTGGCCGGTTGTTTTTCGCCATTATGGTTCGAAAACAATCCTTTGCGTTTTTCCAGGAAGGGGTCCTTGTGCACCCAGAATTTCCAGGAAATAAACACCTTTAGGTAGGTGCTGTCCTTCAAAAGGAACTTTTTCCTGGGATTCAAGCTTTTGCTCGTACACTTTTTTACCCATAACATTTGAAATGACAAACCCCTTTGCCTCTCCCGGAAAAGGTCCAATCCAAAGGGTTTGATTTCGGTTTGGATTGGGGGAAAGGTGGACCCGTCCATTCTCAGTTTGTGGAGAAACCGTAGTTTGGTTCTGATTGGAATACACGTTAAACAGGGTATAATCACCTCCTTCATCGCCAACTACATTTCTGGCCTCCAGCAAAAGGGCCGGAGAGCCTGCCTGCAAAAATAAAAATGATTCAGAATCGTCATTTTGATCTTCGGGGAATGAGTCAAAAACGAAAGGCCCGGAATATCCGTCGGTCGATTTGAATACAGAGTCCCTCATCTGGCTGACTCTTCGGACCAGTTGAACCGGAATATTGGAAATATAGGGAGTTGTGAGGTTGCCCCAGCCAACACTGGTAAAGGTTTGTTTAATGGTACTGATCTTCTTTAAAATGGTATCTGGACTAATGGAATCCAGGTAAACCAACTGACCTGTTTTGGTTACGGATTGCCCATAAGCCAATCCGGCAGGATAGATTAAAATGGGGTTCTGGGTTTCGGTATAGGCCAGATTAGAACCGGCTTGAAGAGATAAATAACTACCCATATACTCGAAACCCACAGATGAACTTTTGTAAAACTGCTCGAAGTAAAAACCCAGTAATGCTATTTTATGTCCCACTGTTGCATTGGGAAAGCGACTGGATCCTGTAAAGCCGGTTGGTACCAAATATTGAGTCTGGGTCGGTCCATCAATGACCAGATCCTGAAAATTCCAGGTCTGATTTGGACCAGATGGAAAATTGGTAACGTCTTCAGAGCTGGCCTCTCCTTCATAAATTATTTGCCCGGGCTGGGGGAGGTGAGAAGGTAAAACGATGGGTTGTGAAATGCCATCCAAGACCAAGAACAGTGTTATAACCAATCCGCAAAAAGTTTTCATATGCTGGAAATTGGAGGGCAAAATAGCACTTGCTGTTTGAAAATTGCTTGCCCGGGAGGATAATATTTTCAGAAAGTTTGATTTGCGGTTTTTGAATTCCTGCTATAAACCAGGCTTTTCAATATTAACGAATCATTAATCAATCCTTTATCATAAGTTTCCATTTATCCTTTAACCTTCAGGTAATATTAAATGCCTTTCTTTTGCAGTATTGAAGCGTCAGAAACTATCGAAATACCTTTATTTTTTTCTAAAATCTGGAATTTAATGCAATAAATCTGTTATTTATTAAGCAGAAATAGATTTTTTGTGGATTTTGAACGGATCGTTTAGGTAAGATTTCGTCTGGATTGCTTCAGTTTTTAAAGGAACTATGAAACCAATCTTCAGCATTTTAAGCCTTCTCCTTTTTCTGCCAATCCTGCATCTACAGGCCCAAACTTCCCTTACCGGCGGAGGTTTGACCCAAAACTTTGATGGGATGGCAGCAACCACAACGCTTCCAACCAATTGGCGTTTTCATCGGAGTGCCACACCAACCTGGGCAGCTGGTACCGGAACAGTTGGTCAGCAAGCCTCTTCTGGTTCTCCGACGACAGGGAGCGGTTACAATTGGGGCTCCACAGCAGCCGAAAGGGCCATAGGGGTGATGAGTTCCGGCGGCTATCCCAGCCCAAGCAGCTTTATGTGGAGTTTGACGAATGGAACCGGAGCGACCATTTCGCAAATGGCCTTATCGTATGATGTGGAGCGATATCGGATAAATACTGCTGCCGCTTCTGTTCAGTTCTTTTATTCTACCGATGGTTCTGCCTGGACAGCCGTAACTGCCGGTGATGTCGCTGCCGGTTCTCTTCCTACCGGAGCAAGTGCCTATGGATTCAATCCCCCCAACCTGACCGTCAACGTGGGGGTTTTTTACATTACAGGACTCAGCATTACGAACGGTTCCAGCTTTTATCTCCGTTGGAATCTGAATACCACCGGTGCAAACTCCCAGGGAATTGGCATTGATAATGTGGTATTGAGCAATACTACACCACAAACACTTCCTTATTCCCAGAACTTTGGCACTTCAACTTTTACTTCGTTTCCAAATGGATTCTGGGGATTCCGAAATATAAACGGTAGCACAGTTGCCTTGCAGGCAAACGCTGAAGCCACCAATCCAAACATGCTGGCTACTGTAACAGCCCAATCGGGTGCATTCGGGTCTGAACCAGCAGGAGGTTTATTTGGCCAGGTTATTTCATCAGATGCCAACCTGGTTATTGCTACATCCAATTCCACTACCGATGGATTGAATCAACCGGTTACGGCCATCAACACGGGAACGGCCACCTCGGTCGATATTGCTTACGACCAAATCGTTCGGTATTCGGGGAATCGGACCATGGGTATGGCTTTGCAATACCGATCCGGTACAAGCGGGGCCTGGACCACAGCTACTTCTTCGGTTCAGGCTTATGCCGCCAGCCCAACCTTGAATTCCGTCACCAACAAAACTTTCACGGTTTCAGGTCTTACGGCCAGTACAAACTACCAATTCCGCTGGATCACGTGGCGAAATCACGCTTCAGGTAGTACCAATACCAGCATCGGACTTGATAATGTTTCTTTTGCCGCCACTCCAGGGACACCTTCTATTGCCATTTCCATCGTAGATCCCGGAGCCGGCTCTGTTACACAAGGAACGACAAATGTTGTTTTACAACAATATAACCTCGCCGTTACTGTAGCCAATGCATCATTTACCGGCCTGAACGTAACTACCGCCGGGACTTATGCATCAGCAGACATCACCAATTTGAAAGTCCGGTATTCGGCAGACGCTACCTTAGATGTTGGCGACGCCACCTTAAGTACACTTACCACGCCAGGGACAGCAGGTTCAAAAACTTTTCCTTCATTCACCGCCCAAACCATCAATTCCGGATCTACCGGCTATATTTTTGTAACTGCTGATGTGGCAGCAGGAGCTACAAGCGGAAATACCATTAGCATAGGCTCCAATGCCTTTACCAATTTTTCTTTTGCCTCAGGCACGAAAACAGGTACAGACCCGGCTGCTGGTGCAGGCACCAAAACATTTTCGAGCCTGGTTCCCACCATTGCCATTTCAACCAGTTCGCCTGCTGCCAGCAACCACAATGGAGGCAGCACAAATGTAGTTTTAAGTCGCATCGA
>JBIPNA010000037.1:0-15426 GCA_044375665.1 Catalimonadaceae bacterium | reverse complement strand
GGGATGGATTACGCATTTTCAATATCCGAAACGCATGGTCTCCAAACCTAAAAAAGACGCTATTGGATGGCACCTATTTTGACGTGTTTGCATATGGAAATCAATTGATTTGCTGGGTAGAAAAAGGAATGGTGATTTACGATATTTCAAAACCAGAAGAACCGGTATTAAAAGCCGAGCTATACTGATGGGTTTTTTTTGGAAATCTGTACTGATTGTTTTCCTCTGTGTGGGCATGGCTTTCAAAGGCTTTGCCCAGTTTCCACAGGACTCCATCAAATCCTATATCCCCAAACTAAGCCTGGCCGTTTTGCCCTCCGGCTGGATTGATCCATTCCATGCAGTATTGGGCATCCGGGCTGATTTCCGACCGTCTTCAACCATGCCAATGGCCATTGGGCTTGAAATGGGGGCATTGTTGCCCCGCTTCAGGGAAGAAAACCCTGAAAACCCACTGAAATTTAAAAACGGAATTTTGATAAAACCAGCCTTAAGATACTATTATACAGGAGACCCGAAGGAAGGTATGCTTTTTGCCGAACTTCAGGGGATGTATAAATTTATGGCCACAGATTATGAAGATTGGGTGCTTTTTGACCTTCCTTCCGGTGCCGGCAGTTATGAGCGATTTAGTAAGATTGGCTTGCGACACTCTGTCTATGGATTAAATGTTCTGATGGGCGTTAAATCAAATATTTCCAAGAAAAAGAAAAACCTGTTTTTCGAGTTATTCGGCGGTACGGGGATCCGATACCGGGATTTTACTATGGACCAACTCCCGGAAAATGGGACAATTCGGGATATTGAAAGCGATTCACCCGGAAATTTTATTTCACGGGGTTGGCGGCTTTCCATTCAGGGTGGAATTCGGTTTGGATGGAACTTTTAATTTCCCCGGCCGGTTGAGCTTAGAATTATCATCCCTGTAACAATACTTTTCCTGGTTCCAGGTCTGGCAATCCCTGAAGCCGGAGAAAAACCCTTGCCATTGTAGCTACATCTTTCTGACAATATTGGGCAATGCGTTTGAGACCATTTTCCTGATAATAAACCCAGCCCACATCCTTTCCAGTCATTTCTTCTTTGCTTCCCGGGATTCCAAAACAAGCCGCCAGCAAATCCAGAGAGGTATATGCTTTGCGGTCGCCGCATTTCCAAAGCTCCATTGTATCGAGCAAATGGGCATTTTCCCATGGTTTTTTTCCCATGAGGGTTAAAGAGGCCGGCAAGGGAAGACCATGGATAAGAAGCCGCCGGCATAAGTAGGGGAAATCAAATTCCCTTCCATTATGAGCACAGAAAAGTGGAACCCTGTTAAATCCTGACTGCTCCAGATATTGGAGAAAATCACGAAGAATCAGCTCTTCCGAATGCCCATACAAAACCTTGGTACGGAAACGAAGGTCGCCTGCCCGGTTTGTAAACCGACCAAGTCCGATAGAAATAATGCGCCCGAATTCAGCATAAATAGCTGCCTTTTTGGGATAGCTATCTGCAGGATTTTCTTCGCATTGGAGGGTTTGGGATTTTGCTTCCCAAAGAGCTTGTATCCGGGGAGGAAGTTGGTCGAAACGGGCAACCTGGCTCACAGTTTCGATGTCCAGGAACAAAATCCCGGTTAATTTTTTTACATCCATTTCAATAGTTTTAGTAATGCAAGTTTAAATACCAAATCTAAACCAAGCCTAATTTTTTTGTAAAATTGCCCTCTTTTTTATAACAGGAGGATGAAATTGGGTTTTTGGGGCGCTGCTCAACAAGTAACAGGAAGTATGTTCCTCCTTACCTTGGATCAGGATTATAAAGTACTGATCGATTGCGGGTTTGATTTTGATAAAGAGCGGGGACTTTGGGAATCGGAGGAATTTAAAAGGGAGCATGGGTTCGTTTTCCCATTCGAAGTAACCGAAATCAACCTTGTACTGCTTACCCATGCCCACGTGGACCATAGCGGTAATTTACCCAACCTGATCAAGGAAGGTTATGAGGGTCAGATTTTGTGCACCGCCCCTACGGTTGAACTGTCAGAATTGCTTTTATCCGATTCTGCCAGGATTCATAAAATCAAACTGAACAGTATTCATGGCCGCGGGAAAAAAATGAATGCAAAAACCATCAACCGCCTTACGGCAGATCTTTATCTGGATCAGCATGTCAGGGAATCGATGGAAAGATTTGTGGGCATCGCCTACGACCGGCGGTTTAAGGTCCATGAAAACCTTTACGTTACTTTTATTAATGCAGGACACCTTTTGGGTGCTGCCAGTATCCTCATCGAGGCCCGGGAAAACGGAAAATGGGTCAGAATTGGGTTTTCCGGAGATCTTGGCCGGGAAAACTATCCCTTGCTTAAAGATCCCCAGCCTTTTCCGGAGGTGGATTATCTGGTTTGTGAATCTACTTATGGAAATCGAAACCATGAGTCCAAAGAGGCTCCGGAAACAGTCCTCCATGAAATCGTCCAAAAAGCATTGCTGGATATTCCCGGAAGACTGATTATTCCTTCCTTTTCAGTAGGGCGGACACAGTCTTTGCTTTACACGCTAAATAAACTTCGGTTTGCGGAACACTATCCGGATATCCGGATTTTTACCGACAGCCCTATGGCATTGAAAAGCAGCCGGATTTATGAAAAATACAGAAGCCTGCTCAATCAGGAAGCAAGGGACTTTTACGAAGAAAATGAAAGTCTGTTCGATTTTGAGAACCTTACCTTTGTGCCTGACCTTGAAGGAAGCAAAGCCCTTTCCAATCATTACGAACCATGCATCATCATTTCTTCATCAGGAATGATGCAAGGGGGACGGATTGAACACCACATCTTAAAAAACCTGGAAAATCCTTACTGTACCATCTTTATGATTGGCTTTAGCGCAGAAGGTACCACCGGACATCAACTCATGACCGGAGCCAGTAAAGTGGTGGTGAAAGGAAAAAATCTGGAAGTCAAAGCAAGCATATTAAAGACCGATGTATTCAGCGGACATGCTGACCTGCGGGGCCTTATGAAATTTGTAGAATTCCAGAAACCTGCGAAGCTGAAAAAGCTCTTTCTGGTGCATGGGGAGAAAGATGTAATGGAGGATTTCCGGAAAACCCTTGAATGGTCAGGTTATACACAAGCTGAAATTCCGGAATGGGGCCAGCATTTTGAACTGCTGGAAAACCAATGACAGGGACAGATCTGAATCGGGCAGTTAACTTGTTGAGGGCTGGCGATGTGGTAGCAATACCGACCGAAACAGTTTATGGATTGGCAGGATCGATTTATTCCGAAAGAGCACTTAAGAAAATTTTTAAAGTCAAGAACCGGCCATTTTCCGATCCTCTTATTGTTCATGTTCCTGATGCAGAAGCAATTTGGCCATTGGTATTGGAGTTTCCTCCAATAGCCCTTTCCCTGATTGATGCTTTTTCCCCAGGCCCACTTACCTTGCTTTTGCCAAAATCTGAAAAAGTGCCTGATCTGGTTACGAATGGCTCGCCCTGGGTGGCCATCAGAATTCCGGATCACCCACTGACTTTAGAGCTTCTGATTCGGCTTGGCCTACCTTTGGCCGCACCCAGTGCAAACCCATTCGGAGGAATCTCCCCTACACAGGCCATCCATGTAGAAAAAGGGTTGGGCAATTCCATTCCTTATATTTTGGATGGTGGTCCATGTCAGGTCGGTGTAGAATCAACCATTGTTCGAATTGGAAAAGATGGAAGGCTTGAAATTCTCAGACAAGGTGGGATCCCGGAAGAAGATCTAAGGCTTTTCGGGGAGTTGGAATCGCAAAACGAATCATTGGGAAAGATTTCGGTTCCCGGTAGTCTGTTGAGCCATTATGCCCCTAAAAAACCAGTGTACCTGGAGGGACAGCAACCCGAAGAGCTGGAGAAAAACCACACATTACTTTACCTTCGTTTCCAACACTTGCTGCCCAATATTCCCGCTCACAGGCAATTATGCCTTTCTCCGGAAGGCAATCTGACGGAGGCGGCCCGGAACTTGTTTGATGGTTTACACAAATTGGATTCGGCAGAAGGCTCAGGGATCGTGGCGGAATGTTTCCCACAAAAAGGTCTGGGCAAAGCCATTCAGGACAGGCTGAACCGAGCCTCTGCAAAACGTCCCTGAATAAAAAGAAAATCAGGCCACTTCCCGGTCTTCCCTTTCGGCCCTGATCTCTTCAACAATGCGTTGTTCGTCAACTGGCTTGGGGTAATAGGCATGAAAACCTAAAGCCAGAAAACGGGCTTCGTCGTTTTCAGAACCATAACCAGTTGTTGCAAAAACCTGACATTTTGGTTGAATCCGCCTGATCTCAGGCAGAATTTCAATGCCGGCCTCCATAAATTGTCCCAGATGAATGTCCAGCAGGACAAACTGAAACTCTTCTCTTTGAACCCAGTACAATGCTTCTTCCCGTGTTCCCGCATGGCGGATTGTGCAATGCGGCTTCAGGGCATTGGCCAGAGCCCAGGCGTTAATGTACTCGTCTTCCACGAGCAAAACGTTTACCCGGTGGTTTGGCTCCATAGTGGTGGTTGTAGTTATGTCATTCGTTTTTCCGGAGCAACATCTGGCAGGTATGCCGCGACCGTTGATCCAAGATAACAGTATTTTGACCTCTGACGAAACTTATGGCCCAGTCGTTGTAATTCTTAATGGTAATTAGCGTAAGATTTTCGTTGAATAACACAGAATACGAAGTCTTCATGTGGTTGTAAATATGTTCCATGGCCTCTTTTTTCTGGTCGGTTACCACAGAAATGCTGGTAGCAGAAACCTGAAGCATCTGAATTTTCAAACCTTCCTGATGGAACAAATGAAGCACCTCTGTACTATTTTTTTCTTCCATAAAAGAGTAATCTCTTGATATGAAAGAAACCAGGGTTTGATTTTCTTTCCTGATAAAAGCTGGCTCCATAGACCTTTGGGCCTCACCCCCTACTTTTGTTCCAGGCTTTAATGGATCTACAAAAGACCTGACAAAAAGGGGAATGGATTTCTGAGCCAGTGGGCGGATGGTTTTGGGATGAATCACAGTGGCGCCATAATAGGTAAGCTCTGCAGCATCCTGATACGTGAGCTCAGGAAGCAAAACTGCCCCCTCAATCCATTTTGGATCTGCATTCAAAACACCGGGAACATCTTTCCAGATTGTAACCGATGCCGCATTCAGGTGATGGCCAAGCAATGCAGCAGTATAATCTGAACCCTCCCTGCCGAGCGTGGTTACCATTCCTGTCCGGGTGCCTCCCAAAAATCCCTGAGTAAGTACAATTCCTCCCTTCAGTAAGGGCTCCACTTCTTTTCGAATATGCTTTTGGGTTTCATCAAAAGATACTTCGCCCTCCCTCCAGGTGAGATCTGTCCGAATAATATGACGGGCATTTTTTAAGTGAATCGTCAAACCACGGGAAAGGAAGTATTGATAAACAAGCAAAGTGGAAAGGTATTCCCCATAGCAAACCACCTGGTCATAACCCTGGTCGTAAGAAAGATCCGGGGAATGCAAAAGCTGGAACTTCAACCGGATCAGGTATCGGTCGATGGCCTCCCTGACAGGTGCCGGATTCTGGAAAAAAAGTTCATCAGCAATCTGATAATGGTAATTGCGGATGCCTTCCAGGGACTCCTTCACATCCTGTCGATGATAGGCAAGGTTGAAAAGACTTTCAAGGGCATTGGTCATTTTGCCCATGGCAGAAACCACAATCGCCAGTTTACTTTCGCCACCAAACTTCTCTACAATTGAAGCGACATTCCGAACGCCTGCAGCATCCTTTACCGAAGCTCCACCAAACTTAAATACCCTTATCACTTTTATAAATTTGCGCAAATAAAGCAATCGAACCGAAGGAAATACTGCCTTTGGTCAATTGGAATACTTTCAGATCAAACAGGAGGGGTCCAGCCCAACAATAGGCCTCTGAAAGATTGCATTTGCCCGGACATTGGAAAAAAACAGGGATCCTGAAAATCAAAGGCCCGCATTCCACCAAAGTGAAAAACGGGCCTAAAATCAGAAAACAGGATCAATTATATTATCGGATAACCAGGTTGATAGGAGCCACCACCGGGCCATCAACATCGCTGGTAACCTGTAATTTGTATAAACCTGCTGGAAGTCCCCTGAGATCCAGGGAGATTTTACCGGTTCTTGACGCATTGTAGACGCCTCCCGAAACGATCTGACCCAATATATTAATTACTTTCAAATCCAGAATTTCCTGCCGAATTTCATTAAGGGAAAGGGTATATGCCCCATCACCTGGATTTGGAAAAACGGAAAAGTTCCGGACATTCTTTGCAACCGTTCCACAGGAAACATAAAGGGCAGGGAAGATGGTTTCCTGTTGAAGGGCATCAACCAGAACAAGCCTTACCTGACGAACACCCAAAGGCAAACCTTTCAGAGAGAACATATAGTCTCGGGAGCTTTGAGATTGACCAGCTGCTGCCATTGAGCCAAGGTTTTCCCAAACCTTCCCATCCAAAGAAAACTGCACCTTGAAAATCCTGGAATCTGTTTCCCGAAGGGTACGCCAGATGAGATCCGGAGAATGACCATCACATTCAACCTGTGTGAAAGCGACGTCTACAGGAAGCGGATTGTTAACTTCAGAACCTGTAGTCCACTCAGAAAACTGGGGAATAGCTGTCTTGGTGATGGTGTTTGCCAAAGTATTTAAGGTTCCGGTTTGGGCTTCCCAAATGGTACCGTTAAAGCGCCATAAAACCAGTTCTCCTTCTAAAATGGTTCCACTACCTGTCACCAACTCGTCATCAAAATAATTGAAAACCAGTGTTGCATTCAGAGCTGTATTGTTTGTGGGGTGAATTTCATACCTGCGGTTGGTTCCATACTCAATTCCAAAGACAACCTGATTGTGCTTCCGGATAATTTCGGTGGAGCCCAGATTTGATGCTGAGGAAATAACAGCCCCCAGACCGCCTACATTAACTGAAGAAGGAGCGTTTAAGGTCCTGACTGTCCGAATTGTTCCACCAGAAACCCCTGTAATGCGATTGGCATCGGTTTCGTTCACCAAAGAACCCGTGGTTCCCAAATCGAGGTCGTTGCCGTTAAGATCAATATCGCCAGTCTGAAGATCAACTTCATTGGTTACTGATACATCACCACCCAAGGCTACGAAAACAGATGAGTTGGATTTGTTGATGACCAGATCAAAAAAGGAAGCGTTTGTTCCTGAGATGGTTGCGTTGTTTGGTCCAACAAAAGTTACCGGCAATGTTCCTGGATTAAGACTACCGTTGATGGTAAGGTCTCGGCCAATACTCAAACTGGAAGCCGGGTCCAGTGAAAAGCTTGCGGCCGGGTCGATGATGATGTTGCAATTGGCAGTGAGGGTGCCTGATAACACTCCTGAAGGACCTGTAAGGTTCAAAGTACCGATACCATCAATGGTGTTGGAAATCACCTGAATATCACGATCTACATTTAGGGTATAGCCGGAAGGAATGGTAACTGTTGCCCCACTCAGAACCACTAGATCCCGACAGAATCCATTTCCACCGGTTAAAAATGTAGGCTGATTTGGCACATTTCCGATGATGGCATTTTCTGAGGCATTGGGTGGGTTTACCGGCAGCCAGTTGGTTGCTATATTCCAGTTGGTATTTGTAGTACCTGTCCAGATTTTTCCACCAATGGACTGTCCGACCTGAAAGTCCCCAAAAACAGTTCCCGAGATGCTGATTCCCTGCGTAGAGGTACTTGTTACTGTACCCACAGTCGGCTGTGTCCAGCTTCCGCTACTGTAGCGGGAAATTATGAAATTAAGTGGGTTTGCGGAACCGTCGAAGTCACCTGCAGTAAAATTGACTGTGGCATTATAGCCGGTAAAGCCACCTACACCTGTATTGGTCAATGTCCAATACCTGTTGGCTGATTTCAATTCATTTACGCCGGAGGTATACACCTGAGGATGGTCCCCAGCTGTGGTGTTTGCCAAAATATGACCACCTGGTGTTGTCGAACCAGTGAAAGATACCGAAACGGGCGTGTAAGCAGTGGCATCGCCAATTGGCCAGTTGAGCGTGGTAGCAGCAGCAGGCACTCCACGTCTCAGGTTCCCATTCACATAACTTGTGGAAGAACCTCCTGTAATGGTGGCCGAAGCATCCACTGTAAGATTGTTTGCCCCTGTCACAAACAATCCGTCGGTAAGGGTAAGCCCTGCAGTAGCAGACATAGAGCTGGACAATGTTTTGTTTCCCGGGGAATTCGTGGCCAGAACACCAAAATTGGTGGCTCCGGAAAGGTTTTGTGTGCCTCCCGTTAGAATAACTGAACCGGTTCCGCCCGAGAATCCACCAATGCCTACTGCATTGATCCAGTTTCCTGTAAGTGAAATGTTTCGGTTGGCGGGGTTGTTAACCAACCCTGCTGTTAAGGTAAGGTCTCCATTAACAGATATGTTTACATTGGGGAGACTCTTGGTGGCTGTCCCTGAAAACTCAAGGTTGTTGTAAACTGCCTGAGTTGATAATGTTCCGTTTATGGCTCCCCCGAACTCAAAAGTACCGCCGCCGGTGTTTGTGAATGAAGAAAAATCTCCACCTGGAAAAACATACTGATTCGCTCCGGTAGCGGTTTGAATTACCCTTCCGGTGCCCGAAACATTGCCCATATTATGTCCAATGTTGTTGCCAAGGTTTAAAGTCCCGGATAAAACCAAAGAAACTGCATTTCTGTTGTTTCCATTAGCAACCACGGTATGACCTGCTGCAATGACCACCTGGTTGAAGTTTGGAAAAGTGACAGCTGCTGGTCCCCCATGTTGAAGAATATCATCTGTAGACCAGGAATTGGGGTCATCCCAGTTTCCGCCTAAAGTTGCGGTCCTACTGTAAAAAGTAGCCAGAATATTGAATTCTGAAGGTTCTCCTGCCGTGTAGTCACCATTAAAATAGTTTACTCCCGTCAGGGTAAAGCGGTCATTGGTGGGATCTACAGTTCCCGGAATTCCAAAAGTAGGAGCCCAAAGGCTGGTGAGGAACCGACCAGTGACATAACTGGTTTCCGTCCCGTTTACATCTCCATTCTGGTAGTTGTAGGTATGGTTTACAGTTGTAGCCCCATTGAATCCTGTACTTGCTACGCGCCAATAATATCCAAGCTCAAGATCGAGGACATCGGTAGTAGCAGGATGCTTAATGGCAACAGGCTTCAGGTTTACTGTCCCTGCCACTGTGTTTGAGGTCACGTTGAAACGGGCTGGTGTATACCTGAGGGTAACACCGACTGGAAAAGTGAAATCAGAAGCAGATGCCGGATAGGCTTTGGTTACGCCTGCATCACTGGTTACACCATTGGTCCTGATCATGGTAGCTGATGAAAAGGTTCCTATAACCGAGGCTGTGGCCCCCAGGCTTAGGAGATGGTTGTTGATATAAAAGTTTCCGTTCTGCAAATTCAAAGTTCCAGAAACTGAAGATGGGCATTCGGCATTTACTCCCGCAGAGTTATTCACCCGCAGACTTCCAAATGAAGCAGTTCCTGAGGAAGAAATGGCCTGGCTTGAAGCTCCTGCCATTACCAGAAAACCTGCCCCCGAGGAAAGATGTCCTCCATTATTGACTACATTGGCAAGACAGGTAGCAGTATTGGTTCCTGAATTAAACTGACATGTACCGATTGTTAATAGCCCGGCAACACGGATATTGGAATTTGACCCGAGGGAAACCTGTCCGGAAGGAAAGGTATTTTGAAGATTAAGGACGGCGAAGTTGGTCAGGTTGGCACCAGATCCGGTTATGGATTGGTTTGCGGTGCTGCTGTTGAAAGTAGTTATCTGAGTGGCAACGGCAGCCTGGTATCCGCCATTCGTCAAGCCAGATGCTGCGTTTGAATTTTGGTTGACCAGATTTCCACCAATCGTAACATCCAGACCAGAAGTATTGAAAATTGAATTGCCCTCTATGGTTAAGTTGTTTTGAAAAACAATGGGGTCGCCGGTAAGCGTAACCGTTTTTGCATTCGTGGTGCCGTCAATACTGAAGTTCCATGGAGATGCCGTGGATGAAGTAATGAAATTCTGCCCGGCAAGAGTTGACGAAGTCCCCACTCGTATTTCACCCCCGGTAATGTTGAAGGAAGCAGGCTCAAGGAAAATGTCACCAAACAACAAACTTGCAGTTCCTCTTCGGTCGATAGTCAGCAATGAGTTTCCTGACATATTGAACTCAGAACCAGGATTGAGAATTTCAAATTTGGCCCGATCGTAGGTGAGAGAAGTTCCGGGATCTGAATTTCGGCCCCGAACCAAAACCTGAGCATTGTCTGCCTGGGTATATTTCAGGGACCCTAACTGCACATTTACATTTCTCCTGACCTGTCCGTTGATATTCATTATTCCAGATCCAAGTACTTCGACCTCAGGAACCCCAGCGGAAGAATATTCCAGATCGTTGTTCTGATTGTTGGCCACATCTCCAATATTGAGCGTACCTGCCAGAACCGAAAGTTTCCCAATCAAAACCAGGTCGGCATTCGCAGAATTGACCATACCAACGTTAACGGTCAGCCCGGCGTTATTTAAGGTAAGTGCAGAGGTTTGAGGGATGATAAAATCGTTAGCAGCATTTGTCAACGTAAAGGACCCTGATTTGCTGATTTTCAGGTTGCCATTTGTGAGATTTAACCAGTTGTTTGAAGGGGCAGTCCAGGTACCCAGACTGGTAATGTCCAGTTCTGTACTTAAAGAGGTTCCCTTATTAATGGTGAGTTGAGCCAGGTCGACAGTAGCTCCCGCATTAGATCCATTCCAAACTTCAGAAGTTGGCCCGATAATGCTTAAGGTAGCTGATGAAGCATTGTTCAGATCGATGGCCCCTTCATTAAAAATACTTCCTTCCAACACCAGGCTATGCAATGTAGTACCTGAGTTTTGGGTTCTCAGCGTTCCATTAGTCTCTACCCTTACGTTGTCTTTTACATTGATGAGATGCGCAACCGGGGAACCAATTTCCAATATTCCGGCCGTTAAAACCAAATCATCGTCAATGGTTAAAGTCCTGCTTGTGGAAGGTGCAAATTGAGCTATGCCAGAAGCATTTCCGTCAATGGAAAGGTCTTCATAGATTCTAATATTTTTATCCGGAAAAGATATTGTTCTGCCAGCACCTGGGGCAATCACGAGATTTCTGTAGGTATCAATATTGATGGCTGTAGGCGCTGCCGTAGCCGTAGGGAGGGTAAAGTCCTGAATTCCTGTTGAGTAAAATTCTGCCGTGCCCCCGGCTATCTCAAAAAACAAACCAAAATCTCCTGCGGGAAACTCCGCTGTGGCTGCTGCTGAAGATATCCGTATCCTGCCTGAACCTCCGGCTGTAGCGTAAGGAATGGCTCCAAAATTATTGCTGGTTGTCGTCTGACAATCCAGGGTAGAACCTGCATCCACAATCAGACTACCAGAAATGGTATTGTTTGTGGTTACGGTTACGGTGTGGTTGAAAAGACTTCCATCTCCAATCAAAACAGGGGAGTTGGAGGATGGAATGGTAGCAGCAGCAGCTCCGCCAAAACCGGAATTACTCCAGGTGGTGGGATCATTCCAATTTCCATCGGCTCTGGAATAGTATGGAATCACTGTACCAAAAGCAGCAGGTATTCCAGCGGTATAGTCCCCATCAGTGTAGCTAACGCCGGTAAAAGAAATGTTGTTGGTTCCTTCATTTACCTGGGTTACATCATTAATCTGAACAAAAGCTATGGCAAGCTGATCGTAAAAGGCTGGTATGTAGGCAACATTATCGGTCAGGTTTCCATAGTTGAAAGTATAATTAACTGAGTTTGCCGGAACACCTGTAAAGCCTGTGGTCTTCACTTTCCAGTAGAGATCAAAACAATCGGGATCGGTGACGTACAATTGTTTGGTGCCTACAGGTCTTACATCCAGACTTCCCCATGTGGTAGGTGCAGAGGTAAATTGAATGGTTGCAGGAGCATAGTTGGTTCCATAGCCCAAAGGGAAGGTAAAGGCCGATGTGGAGTTAAAAGTTTTCCGGATTCCTCCATCCGACAACAATCCACTCGTTTTGATGTGTCGGTTATTGGAAAATGTACCGGTGATGGAAGAGGTCGCCGATAAAATAATGGTCCTGGTTCCGATTGCAGTTACCCGATCTGTGGTCAGTCCCAGGTTGCCATTAACCTGAATATTTGAGCTTAAAGTTATCTGAGTAGATCCGGCTACGCCTGCAGTATTGCTGAAGTCAAGATTTCCGAAAATGCCTGTTGAGGACCCGGTTAGCAACTGCGCCGTAGTTCCGTTCATGGCAATTTTTCCGGCTCCTGAATGAGTTCCGTTGTTAGAAATATCTCCGGCTACATTGATGGTTTTTCCACCATCCGCAATCGTGCCGCTCACCAGGTTCAGATCATCGCGGACAGTAATTGTTCCAACAGTACCAGCTATCGTAAGTGTTGAGGCTGATTTGTCTATTGAAAGTGTGCTTAATCCGGTACTCAGGGAACCTGAGACGGTAAAAGTTTGCGCCCCGGCTCCATCAAATGAGAGCGTCTGGGTTCCGGTTTGAAATGTCCCGCCATTGTTCACTGTCATTTGATTCCGGACAGTGACGTTGCTGTTTTGGGCATTGAAAACCGGTGCATTGGCTCCATTGATGGTAAAATCATTGAGCACAACAAGCGGGTAAGTGGGAAATGTGACAGTATTTGCACCTGATCCATCATAGCTCCATGGAATACTGTTCAGACGGGCCTGCCCCCCTACTCCGGCATTCCTGGAAATATTAAGGTTGTATAGTGGTGCACGGGAGGAAATGTCAAAATTGTAAGCAGCAGAAGGGGTAATGGTAACATTGATGGTTCCGCCTGTGACATTGTAATTGCCCAATGTACTTCCAATCATTATGCCTCCGTGTACCGTAATACCACCTACAAAGGCCCGGGTTATATTGATGGTTCCCCCGGACATTTGAAAAACATTGTCATCGTAGGGCAGAGAAAAAATTGCGTAGTGCGTAATTCCTCCACCGGCGCCTGTCAGATTAAATGTTCCACCAGATTGAGAAAAAGAACCTCTGTGAGAGGTTGCAGTTGTGGATGTCCGGAACATCCATGCGTTCACCGTACCACCCTCAATAATTAACTGGCCTGTTTCTCTAAGTACAATTCCGCCCTGACCGGTTCCTTCAACATTCAGTGTCCCGGAGGAAACCCTTAAAGTTCCGTAAGGTACGATCGCACTTCCACCACCATAAGTTACCGTAGCACCGTCAACCCACAGCGTAGGAATTTCGGTAGAAGTTCCAAGGTCATAGTTTCCTCCACCGGTAAGTCGACCTACTACTACATTGCTACCCAGACGAAGGGTTCCTCGTATGGGCTCAATAGTATTACCAGGACCCCAGAATTGGGGCGAGGCTCCCGGAGCCGCCGTGATCAATAATTCAAAAGTGGAATTCTTTTGTACTGTGAGTGTGTAAAACCGGGTAGAACTTCCTGAATTGGCTGTCATCGTGGTATTGACCACAATTCCCCGGAAAACGATGTTTGAAGCTCCGGTGGCTGGTGTAGTGTAAATGGCACCGTTGGTCAGCAAAATCGTTCCGGAATTGGTCAGGTTACCAAAGACTTCCGTATTGTGGATGGCATTGAAAGTACCAACATTCCAGGTACAACCTGCTCCAACTGTTCCGTTACCACGGAGGATGAAGGTTCGGGAAACAGCCGAATTTCCAATTGTAAAAGTTGCGGCACCAGCCCCTGTACGCAAAATGGTCAGGTTTCCGTTCAGGGAAACATTGTGGTCCATTGCCAGGGCAAAGGAGGTTCCAGTGCTGTTGGAAATGATGAGGTTGTTGTACGTAGCAAGCGTATTGTCAAGAACATTTGTTCCTGCCGGTAGATCATAGTATTCAAAAGTTCCACCGGTACTTGCCACGAAACTGGAAAAATTGGCTACTGGCAAAGTCACTCCGGATTGCCGGTAAAGTCCAGTCCCTGAAACAGGTCCAAAATTATGGCCGGAGGTTGTGCCCATATCGAGAATGGCACCACTTTCAATGGTCAGAGAGGCAATGGTAATGGAAGGGGTCACATTTGTTATTGTACGACCATTCAGGATATATACCTGATCTCCTGACGATGGAACAGCCGAATTGATTAATGTAGTTCCTGAAGGGTCGGTGGTCCATGTTGAGGCGGTATTCCAATCTCCGGAAACATAGGAATAGAATGCATTGCGGACGGTAGGGTCAATGGCTGTCCAATCCCCTGAAATCACGGTAGAACCTGAAGTTGAAAACGGGTTAGAGCCAGCTAAAGATGCACCGGCAACCGTTGAAAGAGACACGCCATCCCAAACTCTTGGTTCATAAAGGCTTAGACTTCCAATTACTTCCCCGGCATTAAACCCGAAAGCCATACCCGCATTGATGGCGGATAAGCCAGAAGAAGAAATAGCCCAGTATTTTACCAGACTATTGTTATAATATGGCACATTGGGTTGCTTTAATGCAACAGCCCGAACTGAAATGGTACCGGTCCCCCCGACAGTGGCTGTCAATGAGGTCAGGTTATAGAGGTTGTAAAATCCGCTGGTACCGACAGGAAAATGACCTGCATTTTTTGCAGAAGAGCTCCATGCAAATGAAGAAAAATGGGCCGTTGTTGTTCCTTCTTTAATCAGGACTCCCGTTCCGTCTGTCTGGATTTTACGGTTAACTCCAAATAACCCAACTGCGGTACCGCTTGCGCTCGCCCGAATACGGCTTCCTGGTGCAAGGGTTAAGTTGGAAGATCCAAGTGAAAGCAAAAGGTCTGCAGTGAGACGCAGGGTATCTACAACTGTTGTGTTTCCACTTAAGGACTTCGTTCCTGATCCGCTTAAATTGAGTAGCCGATAATTGGTGCTGGCAATCAGCGACTGGTCCCCGGCCCGGTTGTACGTAATGAGGTTGCCTGTTACAGTGCTCAGGGTACCGATACTGCTGTTGGCTCCAGCAAGTGTCATGTTATGTCCGGCATTCCCGGTCATATCTAAAGTCCCTGAAGCACCACTTAAATCACCATTTACCGTCAGGTTCCGGGCTGTTGGCCCAAAGACCAAAGAGCCTGCGTTTACCGTCAAACTAGTAGAAATGGTCAGATTGGAGCTCATTGTCAATGTGGAACCCGTTTTGTTAACCACCATGTTGTTCAGACTTCCGCCATTTACAGCAATGGTTGCAAAAGTGGAAGAACCAAAGGTTTGGGTTCCGGTACAAACCAATGTTCCGTTGGTGTGGCTCAGATTTCCGTTTACTGTAATGTCGGGAACTGTTTTTGTGGTATTGCTTCCGGCAATGGTCAGGTTGTGATAGGTGGTGGAGAAAACATTCAGGGTTGTTCCATTATAAGTTACCAAATTGGTAGCTGCAGACGCATTCAGCGTTCCTGTCGT
>JBIPNA010000095.1:0-11084 GCA_044375665.1 Catalimonadaceae bacterium | reverse complement strand
AGCCACTACCGTTAATCCAGGCACTTCCTGTTAGGGCGGCATCAAGTGTACCGGTGATGGTTACTGATTTTATACTTGTAACAGAAATTGCATCATTTAAAATCACATTTCCCCCAAAAGTTATGGATCCTGCCCCGCCGCCATTGATGTCCTGACTATTAACAGAAAAAACCACTGTTCCGGTTCCAACATTAGATGCGGCACTGGAATTCTGGGTAATGCCGCCTTGAAATTCCATACTGGGATTTCCCGTCATGTTGAAGAAACGCCCTGTACCGGAAATGGTCGTCAAACCAGTTACTGTAACAGATCCCGCTCCATTTTTACTGAAATCTCCGGAAACTGAAAGGTTAACTGTGTTTACGTTGTAAGTACTTGCCTGGAAGGTCAATCCGGAACCGACAGTTAAATTGTTGGCTACATCCAGATTTTGAAAAAGGGTCCGGCTTCCTGTACCGGTCATGCTCAGGTTAAAATACCCGGTGGTAGACCGGATATTGGGTGAAGTGCCTGCGAAGGTCACTGTATTTCCACTGGCTGTGGCTGTAAGGGAACCGACGGCCATTAAACTGGCAGCACCACTGTACGTGAGGTTTGCACTGGTACCCTGGGTAATATTTGAGCCCGGAGTTGTACCTGTACATGCAGTAGAAATGGTAAGGGTACCATTGTTGGTTAATACAATGTCATTTACAGTAATATTGGCAATGGCCAGATTGTTCCCTGATAAGGCCTGATTGTTTGTAGAAAAAGTAACAGATGAAGTAGCACTGGAAATGGTGAAGGTATTGTTGTTGACGATGCCGCCTCTGTATTGAAAAGCCGCTGCTGATGCACAACCCAGAGCTCCTGTTGCGGCTACTGTTTGCTGTCCAACAAAAATCCGGTTTCCTGCTGTGGCAGTTACTGAAAGCGTGGAATTCAGGGTTGAAGTTCCATTTACAGTCAATGTGCCTGAATTAGACCAGGTAAGTGTTCCGGTACTTACTGTCATATTGGGCAAAGTGATGCTTCCGGCGCCACTTACCGTTTGGGCTGCAGAGAATAAAATGGCCCCAGTGCCTGTGAGATTCACTGACCCGGCATTTCCAATACCCCCGGTGCCCGAAAAAGTAAAGCTGGAGTTATTGGCCGAGGTAAGTACGCCTGTAGCAGCGATGGTAAGCGTTCCGGAAAAAACGTTTGAGCCACCATCGTCTGTATCGTCGTAAGTTCCGTTTAAGGTAGTAACTCCGGAAAACGTTGCAGTGGATGTATTTGTATTTGAAAGAGTGACGCCATTATTAATGGTAACTGTATTAAGGCTTATCGCTGCCGATCCCGATAAACTTTGGCTGGAAGTTGAAAAAGTTTTGGCCCCGGTTCCTGAAAGGTTACAGGTTCCATCGTTGGCAATTCCATTTCTGAACTCATAAAGAGGATTATTGGAGCAGTTGAACGTACCTCCTGTGTTGATGGTAACCAGACCGTCAAAACGATTGGTTGCCCCTGAATTGTTGTCGTTTATGGTACCGTTTATGGTGGTGGTTCCGTTTACGGTAAGCGCCACATTGGTTAACTGATAAAAACCATCAACCACCAGATTACCAGCCACTGTAATGGCATTGTTGGAATGGGTAAATGTAAATCCTGTGTTAACCGTAAAACTTGCAAAGCTTAGCGCTGATGCCGGACCTGAGGTTACATTGGTGTTGATGATAATATCATCACCAGCTATGGGCAAACCCGCCGGAGACCATGTTATGGAGCCCCACGCTCCCGATGTTACCGAAGTTTTCACTGCACCAAAAGAGGGAGTGGCAACACACCAAAGCAGCCCCAGGAGCAGGAACAAAAGGGGAGATGGAGAAAAGGTATGTGGTAATCGTTGTAGCAGTTTTTTCATAAGCTTACGGAGGGTTGCAGGGTTGTGAAATCCTGATTCTGATTGTATTCTTTCCAAAGTGCAAAAGTAACCCAAAAAATTACTATTATTCAAATTTTTTGTAGGAACCATAGTCCATCATTTAAATTAAACCGCGAAACAGATTTAGAATTAGCCTGTATACCCCATTTAGATAGGACAGAAACAAGAAAACAATTTCCGCAATTATTGAGGAAATAATGTTTCTAACCCTTTTCCAGGGGGGAGTGCAGACAATTACGGGGCCAAATCTGAGGCGCTTTCACCAAAATTCCGGTCGGAATCGGCCGAAACTTCCATACCCGTAATGTTTGAGGGATTTTTTATCCAGAAACCAAAAAGGAAAAAAAGAAAGATCTGTTAACGCTTTGATAATGAAGCTTTGTTTAGATTTTTTCCTAATCCAGGTTATTTGAGGTCAGGCCCAAAATGAAAAACAAATGGCCAATGGTTGGGCTATGTTATTTTTAGAAAATTCTATCCAACTTATCTGGTGAAAAGCCTGATCTTCTGCTCCAGATTTGCAAACCGATCGAGAAACCAGCTTTGATCGGGCATTTCAAAATCCTGAAAATCGAAGCCGGGAGCGACAGTGCATCCGACTAAAGAGAAAATCGATCCGGGTGCAGGTCGGCTCCCAAACCAGTGACCAGCCGGAACACAATGTGACAACTTTTGGCCGGCAAGGAGATCCCGGCCGAGCAAGGTTGAAGTCCAGTTGCCCTGGGAGTCCAGTTCAACGATTTCAAGCGGATCCCCATCATAAAAATGCCAGATTTCATCACTTCTGATGGCGTGCAATGCAGAAAACTGACCAGCTTCCAGCAAAAAATAAATGGCAGTAGATGCAGATCTTAATCCCTGAAATTCAGGAAGATCAAGGTTCAGCGAAGACCGGTAATGTTCCCCAAAATAACCGCCTTCAGGGTGCGCATGAAGCTGAAGATGGGATATGTATGACTGGGAATCCAAGGTTACTTTCCCTTTTTCTTATTGTCCTTTTCCTTTTGTGTTTCCTGGGCTACCCGCATTGCTTCCTCAAGCCGTGCCGCAAATCCGGTTTTCTTTTTGTTGGCATTCTTCACCTTGTTCTGCTCCAGTTTTGTCCGAAGCGATTTCTCATCCACAAACCGCTTGATAACCTGCTGCTGCACAATACTAACAAGGTTGGATACAAGATAATAAAAACTCAAACCGGCAGGCAGGGAGTTCAAAATGAACATGAACACCACCGGCATGATATAGCTCATACTTTGCATTGGACCCGCCACAGTACTTGTCTGGTTGTTGTACCAGGTTAAAACCAGTGTAGAAGCGGTCATTAGAATGGTAAACAAACTCACGTGATCGCCGTATCCCGGTAGGGAAAAAGGCAATGTGGCTATAGAATCATAGGTACTCAAATCCTGGGCCCACCAGAAGCTTTCCTGTCTTAGTTCAATGGCATTGGGGAAAAAGTTAAAAACGGCCAAAAGAATAGGCATTTGAAGCAGGAGCGGTATGCATCCGGAAAGTGGATTGATACCTACCTGTTGGTAAAGCTTCATTTGTTCGGCCTGAGCTTTTTGAAGGTCGTCACCTGTCCGCTCTTTTATCTCATCCAATTCAGGTTTAAGCACCTTCATCTTGGCCATGGAGATATAAGATTTATATGACAAGGGAAAAAGCAGCACTTTAATCAGCAAAACCAGAATGATGATGATGATGCCATAGCTCGAAATAACCCCTTCAAGCCAATAGAATACGTTAACCGTAATGAACCGGTTTACAAGGTTGATTATGGGCCAGCCCAGGTAAACATTTTTATCATAATCAGGGGCTACAGATTTCAGAATCCGAAAATTATTGGGACCCAGATAATACTGAAAACCCATTCGACCACCGGAAATCGGCACCTGGAGGCTGGCCTCCATCTTTTTCACAGACAATGAATCGGCTTCCTGCGTTATCTGCCTGATATTGGTTTTGGAAAACGCCTGATCACCAATGATGCCCAGGTTAAAAAACTTTTGTTTGAACGAAACCCAGCGGACAGGCTGTGTCATTTCGGCCTTCTCCTCCGTTGTGGACGTTTCAGAGAGGTTGTTAAAGCCCTCTTCCTCAGCATAATAGTTGATGCACGTTGTGGTACGGTTCTGTATCAGATCTTTCTCTAATTGATTGGCATCAAAATGAAGCACATAATTGGCTGAAGCCTTTTCAGGCAACTGAAGCCCTTCTACACGTACCTCATGCCTGACCACAAATCCTTTGCCTGGAAAGACAAAACGCTGTAAAACTTTTCCAACTCCCGGAATCTGACATACAAACAAGGCAACAGAAGAATCTTTGCCCATTTTAGACGCTGCCCTGTCAAGATTAAAAGGCAACAAACTAATATTTAGCATCTTACCTCCTGAAGGAATTTCCAATTTCTGTTCAAAACGATTAGGCGAAATCAGTTCAAGAGGTTTACCATCCCATGTTTTGTAGCCTTTCAACCGAACCGAAACAATGCGGGCACCAACGGGCTGGATCCGGACTTCGAGTTTCTGAGTCTCAACAAAAGTGGATTGGGTGTCTATGGCAAGAGCGCTATCCTGAACACCCACGGCCTGCAACTGCAATCGGGCGAGGTCCGCATCCCGTTTCGCAGGCACTGCCTGATTCTTCTTTTGTTTTGCTTTAACGGGGGTTTGGGGCAATTCCGAAGGCTTTGGAGCCAGGAAAGTGAAATACACAAAAAGTATCCCGAAAATAAGCACAAGGCCGGTGGCCTGATTTCTGTCCATAAGATTGATCAGGAGCATAAAGAGCTCCTCTTTGCTAAAAATGGCCGCAAAAATACTTTTTATTCTCTTTGATTACCAATTCATTTGCGAACACCACTTTCCGCCAAAGTAATATGCCCCCCGTTCAGATAACTTCAAAACTGCCCGATTTGCCGGTGACAATTTTCACAGCCATGACTTTACTTGCCCGGGAACATGGAGCGATAAACCTGGGTCAGGGCTTTCCTGATTTTATGATGGATCCCCGGCTGATCCGACACGTGCAGGAAGCCATGGAACAAGGACACAATCAGTATGCGCACACTTTTGGGTATCCTGGTCTGAGGGAAATCTTGTCCCAAAAAGCCAAAAACCTCTATGGATTCGGCCCCGACCCTGAAACAGAAATAACCATCACCCCAGGTGGCACATATGCCATTTCAAATGCGCTGACCTCGGTTTTGCAACCAGGTGATGAAGTAATTGTATTTGAACCATGTTTCGACAGCTATCTTCCCAACATCCGGATCATGGGGGCTTTACCGGTTTGCATACCCTTGAACTTTCCTGATTATTCCATTCCATGGGAAGAAGTCCGGGCCAGGATAACGCCCAAAACGAGGATGATTCTGCTTAACTCACCTCATAACCCAACGGGTACATTGCTGAGTGAAAACGACATTTCGGAACTTCGGAATGTAGTAGAAGGAACCAATATCCTGATTATGAGCGATGAAGTTTACGAACACCTGATTTTCGAAAAAGAAACCCATCAAAGCCTGCTTCGCTATCCTGATTTGTTTGCAAGGGCATTTGTTGCTTTCTCCCTTGGGAAAGTTTTCCACTGTACGGGCTGGAAAATCGGGTATTGTATGGCCCCGGCTTATCTCACCCGTGAATTTCGGAACCACCATCAGTTCAATGTTTTTTCAGTACACAGCCCAACTCAGGTGGCAATGGCCAGACATCTGGAAGACCCGGAAGTGTATCTGGGGCTGGGTTCCTTTTTTGAAGCAAAACGGAACCTGCTTTTGGAGGTTTTTTCAAATAGCATGTTGACACCACTATCGTCAAAAGGATCTTACTTTCAATGTTTTACCTTTCCAGAAGGCCTTGGAATGACATCCTATGAAATGGCCGTATTTATGACCCAAAAGATTGGTCTTACATCCATCCCCGTATCGTCATTTTATGAAAAAGGAACTGACCACCGGGTACTCCGATTTTGTTTTGCCAAAGAAAATACTACTCTGGAAGAAGCTGGAAACAGATTGAAAAACCTGGAGGAAACCCTAACTACTCGAAGTTAAAATACAGCGAAATAGTATGGGTGTACATTTTTCGGATGCTCCTGGAGTAATTGTTTGGATCCACATTTCGCAGGTTTGAAAATCCGTGCGAAAACCGAAGTTCCGGACTAAATTTAAACAAAGGATAATACAAATCGAACCCAAAACCATACTCAACATTGAAGTCAAACGTGGTTGACCGAAGCCTGTCTTCCTGAATCTCCCCTTTTTTGGACCCGACTTCAATGGAAGGTTTTATGCCTGCAAGCATATACATTCGGGTATTGTTTCGCCGCTGGGATTTGTATTTGAGTAAAATGGGGAGTTCGACAAAGCTGAACGTGGATTGTTTTAGCTCAGTAACAACCGAATCGTTTTGAAACCGAAAATCGACAAAACGCTGGTAAAATGATACAGTTGGCAAAACGCGAACATCCAGAAACTCGAAACAGCGGATATTGAGAATAAAACCAGTTGTAAACCCCAGGGAAGCACGGGGATTGATGGCATACAGCTTTTTATCTGATGTAATGGTTGAGTCGAAAAGCTGCTGATTGAAAAAGGGAGATGCATTAACCCGGAACCCGGAACGGTTCAAAGCCAGAAAAAAACCATAGTGGAGCAACCGATCGTCATATGCCACAAGATTCTGTCCCTTCCTTTTTACGGTTTTGGGGTCTTCGCCGCTCTTTCTGAATTGGCTTTGAGATTGCCCTGAAGCCCGATTCAACCCTAATGCAAGCACCACAGGGAGCAAAATCAGAATACAGAAGCGGGATTTTTTCGACACAGGGTTGAGCAAACGCAAAAACCAGAAACCTATTTCAGGCCAGTATACACTGTACTGATTCCAAAGGTTAAAGGTATAGCCTTTGATTGTCTGAAACCTGTGGATGTGAGAATTTTTACAAAAGTGTTCCCTTCGGGGAAAGCTGCTACTGATTCCGGAAGGTAATGGTAAGCAGAAGAATCCCTGGATAACATTTTACCAATGAGCGGTAAAAGGGTCTGATTGTATATCTGATAGCCCATTCTGACCAGTGGATTCCGGGGTTTGGAAAACTCCAGCACCACAAGTTGTCCACCTGGTTTGAGGACCCGGAGTATTTCAGAAAGGCCCAACTCCAGATTTTCAAAATTCCGAACACCAAAACTGACCATTACCGCGTCGAAAGTGGAATCTGGAAAAAGCAACTTTTCAGAATCGCCCAGCTGCAATTCAATTTTGTGGCCCCAACCCAGGCGCTCAATCTTTTTCCTTCCAAAATCAAGCATACCTTCGCTTATGTCAACGCCAATAATTTTATCCGGATTTAGCGTTAAGGCTTCCAGAGCCAGATCAGCAGTTCCGGTGGCAATATCCAGCAGGTATTTGGGTTGTACCAACTCCAGGGTTTGAATGGCTTTTTTCCGCCACCATATGTCTATTCCAAAAGATAAAAGCCTGTTCAGCAGGTCGTATCGCCAGGAAATATTGTTGAACATGGTGGCCACCTGCTCCTTTTTGGAAGCCTGGGAAGCACGGTAAGGAACAACTGGAGTCGTCGGCATCACGAAAGCGGGTTTAAAACAAAACTTCTGCTAAAACCCACTTTGGGTTGGGCTTGTTTAGGAATTGTGCTCCGCATCAGGATTTCATCAGACCAAAAGGGACCTGTACCTCGTCCAGTTCCAGAATCTGATCGAATGAACCCTGTTCGAGAATTTCAAGTTGATTGGCCTGGGTTTCGGTGCAGATGTATTCGCGATTGGCCTCCAAAGCCTTCATCACCAACGCATTGGAAACCGACTGAAAGCGAATTACAATCCGATCCAGAACCTCAAGACCCATGTCTTTCCGTTGGGTTTGTACCCGATTGACAACGTCTCTGGCAATCCCTTCCATTTTTAATTCATCGGTGAGCGCCAAATCCAAAGCCACGGTTATTTCCTGATCGGTGGCGACCACCCATCCTGGAATATTTTCAGATCTTATTTCAAGATCTTCTGAAACCAGGACCATTTTTTCCCCTTCAAGCTCCAGTTCCAGATGACCGGTTTTTTCATAATGGCTGATTTGCTCCTGACTCAGGCCAGCCACTTTGTCGCCGAACGCCTTCAATTTTGGACCCAGGGTTTTGCCCAGTTTCTTAAAATTGGGCTTTGCAGATTTCTCAACCAAACCGGTGGTATCTTCAATATATTCAAGCTTTTTGATGTTCACTTCAGAAAGAATCAGATCTTCGACTTTCTCCATCTGAAGTCTGAACTCTTTCCCAGCCACGGGAACCAACATTCTTCCCAATGGCTGGCGGACCTTCAATTTGTGGTTTTTCCGTAGGGCATGAACGAGTGAAGAAGTCCTCTGAGCCAGATCCATGGCAGCTTCCAGAGCCGGATCCATACAGTTTTCATCTGCAGCAATCCATTCGGTAAGATGCACCGATTCCCACCGAAAAGGAGTATTATTTGCTTTCGCGTCCTCCCGGATAGGATCTGTGAGTGCTTTGTACAGCCAGTCGCTAAAGAAGGGTGCAATGGGGGACATCAACTGGCTTACAACCACCAGACATTGGTGCAGTGTTTCATAAGCAGCCTGCTTATTTTCTGTCATTTCCCCACGCCAGAAACGTTTTCTGCCCAGCCGGACATACCAGTTGGAGAGCTGGTCGCAAACAAAATCCTGAATGGCCCTGCCTGCTTTTGTGGGTTCGTAATCTGCATAATAACCATCCACTTCCCTGATCAGGCTATGGAGTCTGGACAAAATCCAACGGTCGGTTTCCGTTAATTTTTCCTTTTGAAGCCTTGGAGCAGCATCCATCCTGAACCCATCAATATTGGCATACAGGGCAAAAAAGTTGTAGGTATTGGCCAGTGTCCCAAAGAACTTATTCCGCACTTCGGTTATTCCATCGAGGTTAAACCTGAGATTGTCCCAGGGGTTGGAGTTGGTTATCATATACCAGCGGACAGGATCAGGACCATATTTCCGGATGGCCTCAAAGGGATTGATGACGTTTCCTTTCCGCTTGCTCATTTTTTCACCGTCTTTGTCAAGAACAAGACCGGTAGAAACCACGTTGAGAAACGCCGGCGTAGCCTTCCCGCCAAATTCTGGTTCATCGCTCAACATGGAAGCCAGGGCATGGAGGGTAAAGAACCAACCACGGGTCTGATCTACGCCTTCGGAAATAAAATCTGCCGGGAAGTTCTTTTTAAACACCTCTGCATTTTCAAAAGGGTAGTGCCATTGGGCATAAGGCATTGCTCCGGAATCGAACCAGACATCAATCAGATCGGGTTCGCGGTACATTGGCTGACCTGATGCGGAAACCAGTTTAATATCATCTACAAAGGGGCGATGAAGGTCAAAATCAGGGCTCTGGGCAGGATTGGTTTGCATTAACCCAGCTGAAACCGCTTTCCCGATTTCCTCACTTAACTGAGCCACCGAGCCAATACAGATTTCCTCTTTTCCATCCTCAGTTCTCCAGATGGGCAAAGGAGTTCCCCAATACCGACTCCTGCTCAGGTTCCAGTCTACCAGATTTTCAAGCCAGTTCCCGAATCTTCCGGTACCCGTACTTTCAGGTTTCCAGTTAATTTGCTTGTTGAGCGAAATCATCCGGTCTTTAACAGCGGTGGTTCTGATAAACCAACTGTCCAGGGGATAATACAAAACTGGTTTGTCTGTTCGCCAGCAATGGGGATAAGGGTGATCGAATTTCTGGACGTTGAAAGCCCGGTTTTCCGTTTTGAGTTTGATACCAATACGCTCATCTACAGACAGGTATTTGTCCCGACCCTGTAATTTCCGGGCTGTTTCCTTTTCTTCGTCTGAGAGGTATTGTTCTTTGACAGGCTCCAGGGCAAAATCTGAAACCTGTGCCACAAACAGGCCGCGTTTGTCGACCAATGGCATTGGTTTCCCATCTTCGCCTTCCACCAGAATCGCGGGAATCCCATTTTGCTGAGCAACCCGGAAGTCGTCTGCACCAAAAGTCGGGGCAGTATGAACCACTCCTGTTCCATCTTCTGTGGTCACGAAATCTCCGGTGATGATCCGAAATGCCGGTTTGTCTGGTTGTACGTATGGCATGAGTTGCTCATATTCCATACCCTCGAGGTCAGCACCTTTACATGCAGAGACGACTCTCCATGGAAGCACCTTATCACCCTGTTTGTAAGCCAGTTCCATTTCTTTCCCTGCTTCGGAAAAATAGGCATTTACCCGATCCCGGGCACAAACGACGGAAACGGGAAGAAAGGTATATGGATTAAAAGTTTCAATCAGCTGATATTCAATGTTTTTTCCAACGGTCAGCGCTGAATTGGAAGGAAGTGTCCAGGGTGTTGTGGTCCATGCCAGAACAAAAACCTCATGATTTGTGGCGGAAAAAAGGCGCTCTGATTTTGCATTGCGGATCAGTTTAAACTGAGCAACAATACTCACATCTTTTACCTCTTTGTAGGTACCTGGCTGGTTGAGTTCGTGGGAACTTAATCCCGTCCCGGCCGCAGGAGAATAAGGCTGGATGGTATATCCTTTGTAAAGCAATCCCTTGTCGTACAACTTTTTAAGCAAATACCACAGAGATTCAATGTAGTCGTTTTTGTATGTGATGTAGGGATCGTTGAGGTCAACCCAATATCCCATCATTTCCGTAAGTTCATTCCATTGATCAGTGAATTTCATTACGGCCTCCCTGCATTTCTGGTTGTAGGCTTCTACAGAAATCTTTTTTCCGATGTCGTCTTTGGTAATACCCAATTCCTTTTCCACCTGCAGTTCAATCGGAAGTCCATGGGTATCCCATCCCCCTTTTCTTTTTACCTGCTTTCCTTTAAGGGTTTGGTAGCGGCAAAAAATGTCTTTGATGGTCCGTGCCATCACATGGTGAATTCCCGGGGTTCCGTTTGCGGAAGGCGGGCCCTCGTAGAAAGTAAAACTCTCCTTTCCTTCCCTGCTGGAAACGGAAGCTTCAAAGAGGCTATGGTCTTTCCACCAACGAAGGATGTCGTCCGAAATCTGAAAAAAATCGGGATTGGAGAGGGGTTTGTAGGAGCTCATATGAAATCTGATACCAGAAAGGATCTGGAAAATACGGTTTGGGGCCGCAAAAGTACAGAAAAGCAAGGAACTACGTGAGGTGGGGATAT
>JBIPNA010000167.1:0-7436 GCA_044375665.1 Catalimonadaceae bacterium | reverse complement strand
AAGAATCAAAGCCTGGAGTAAAAGCTGGAAGGAAGATTTTCTGGTTCGTTTTCCCTCAGAGAAGTGGAAAACCGTTAAAATCAAGCCCATTAAAGGAAAAACCAAAAAAGCAGGCTCTTTTCTTGTGTTGGATCAACGGGGTAGGGTTTCTTTGGAGAATGGGGTTTATTTTGTTGAATATGAGGGGAGTTATCTGGCCATTCGTTCTATTTCACAAAATTATCCCCTTCCATTAAAGGTCGAAAAGCGCAATAGATCTCAGGCTACGGACAACCTCCCTCAATTTGAGCACATTCAGGATGAAACGGAGCCTGGGAAGCTTTGCGGCTTTGTAATTGAAGCGGGAGATTTCAGGTCCCATGGGAGTTTTGCTGCATTCAGGACCGCGATAAAGAAAACGAGTCTTCAGAAGCCCGGTTCGCCCAATGGGTTAGATTTGACCTATACAGACAGTAAGGGAAGGAAATTGAAGGCTGAGTTTCAGGATTCCGGGATGTTTGAAGAAGCCATTGTAGATTGGGGATATGGAGTAAAAAGCCCTCAGACAAATATTACTTCTCCTCCATTTTTACAACCTGAATGGCCTTCTGGCTATGGTCATGGCAGGATTGCCAGGCTTTCGGTGGATGGAAACATCGCTGGGGCAGGCAAGGAAGTTTGGAAAAGTTCAGTTTTGCAACTTTCAAACGGTATTTTGCAGCTCCAAATCAACGGGCAATCATTTGAAAGTCATCCATAGCATCCTCCTTTTATTCGTTTTTTCCGGATCTCAGATAGTTCAGGGCCAGGCCAGCTTAGAAGCCTGGTGGTCAAATCTTTCCCCTTTTGAAAAGCCTGTTGGCATGGTTCAGGCACCAGGGTTTCCGAACATCTGGTTTGTTGTAGAACAACGTGGTTTGATTTATAAAATAGACAATACACCGCCGGTTATAAAACGCAGTTTGTTTCTCGACCTGTCAGAAACGGTAAGCCAAAGCGGATATGAAACCGGCCTCCTCGGTCTTGCTTTTCACCCTGATTTTCCAAAAAACGGCCGTCTCTTTCTTTCCTATACCACAGGGCAGGGTAAAGCCATGGTCTCCCATATTTCTGAAACCAAAACCATCGGGACTCCGGATAAACTTTTGGGCGACCCTGGGTCTGTAAAAGATTTAATTACAGTAAAGCAACCCTACGAGAACCACAATGGTGGTAGCCTGTTGTTTGGTCCGGACGGGTTTCTGTATTTTTCCTGGGGTGATGGAGGTTCCGGTGGAGATCCGGAAAACAACAGTCAAAATCTGGGTTCCCTTTTAGGGAAGATTCATAGAATTGATGTGAATTCTTCCCAGAAGCCTTACGGAATTCCTCCCGACAACCCTTTTCGGCTTCAGGCCGGGGCCAGACCCGAAGTTTTTGCTTATGGTCTTCGGAATGTCTGGCAAATGCAATTCGATTCAAAAACCGGCAAGCTTTGGGCAGGGGATGTCGGGCAAAATGCTTTTGAGGAGATTGATATCATTGAAAAGGGGAAGAACTACGGATGGAGGTATTTTGAAGGTAATTCTGTCTACAAAGGTTCAGACAAGAAACCTGCTGATGCCGTGGCACCTGTATTAGATTATGCGCAAACCAAAGGGGACAAATCGGTAACCGGGGGACATGTTTACCATGGTCCGGTAGCTGAATGGGAGGGTCATTATATTTATGGTGATTTTATGACCGGCAGAATCTGGAAATACAATCCGGAAAAAAAATCATCTGATCTCCTGGTTGAGATGCAGGAACCCAGAGTTCAGGTGAGCTGCTTTGCTTTAACCAGGAATGGGGAACTTCTGGTTTGTTCCTATACCGATGGCAGGATAATGCAATTACTTCCCCGTTGACAGCGAGGCAAACAGTTTCCTCCTGCAGTCGGTCACGTTCATGGTGGGTTGCTTGGTAAAGCGCTTTAGTCCCATCAGCATCATTTTCAGTTCATCACCGGTGGCAAAACTCTGTAAGGCCTGACGTCCAGCCATTCCGATCCTTTCTGTGGCATCGTGAAGATATAACCTTGCCGCCAGGGTTTCACCTGCAATTCCTTCTTCTCCAATTTGGCTGGCCCGTTTCTGTGTCCGCAACAAGGTAGATTCGGCGATGTAAATTTCCATCAGCATATCAGCCAGATACATCATTATTTCCTGTTCTTCCTCAATGCGGGTCATTAGTTTCTGAACAGCAGCTCCGGATACCATCAAAAAGGCTTTTTTCAATTGCTCTACCTGTTGGATTTCAGGTGCCAGAAAACCTTCCGGTGGGGTCGCTCCAAAATCAGGAATCCCCATAATTTCCTGCTGTACTTTCATGGCTGGACCCACAAGATCAATTTCGCCTTTCATGGCCTTTTTCAACAAAGCGCCAACAGCAAGGAGTCGGTTGATCTCATTTGTTCCTTCAAAAATCCGGTTAATCCGGGAATCCCGGTAAGCTCTTTCCATGGGGGCATCGGCACTGTAGCCCATACCGCCGTAAATCTGAACCCCTTCATCAGTTACATAATCCAGGGTTTCAGAAGCATGCACTTTCAGGAGGGCACATTCAATGGCAAATTGCTCAACTCCTTTTAGTTTGGCCTGGATGGGATCCATACCCGATGCAATCAGTGCTTTTTCCTTGTTTTCAATGTCCTGTCCGGCACGGTATGTGGCCGATTCGGAAGCATATGTCTTGACAAATTGTTCTGCAAGTTTGTACCGGATCGCTCCAAACTGATCGATCGAATGGCCGAATTGTTTTCTTTCGCTGGCATAGTTCCGGCTCAGTATCCCTACGCGTTTTGACGCTCCGATGGCAGCTGCTGCAAGTTTAATCCGACCAATGTTGAGGATGTTGACTGCGATTTTAAATCCATTTTCCCTTGAGCTTAACATGTTCTCCACAGGCACAGGGCAGTCGTTGAAAAATATCTGTCTTGTTGAGCTGCCCTTGATGCCCATTTTGTGCTCTTCTTCGTTCATGGTAATACCGCCAAAACCCTTTTCTACAATGAAGGCAGTCAGATTTTTGTCGTTTTCAATTTTGGCGAAAACAATCATCACCTCGGCAAATCCACCATTGGTAATCCACATTTTTTGCCCGGTAATCAGGTAGTGGGTTCCGTCCCCGCTGAGAACTGCTTTGGTTTTGCCACTATTGGCGTCTGAACCTGAGTCAGGTTCCGTCAGGCAATAACAGGCCTTCCATTCTCCACTGGCAAGTTTGGGAAGATACTTTTCCTTTTGAGCACTATTTCCATAATACACAATTGGCAAGGTTCCAATGCCCGTATGGGCAGAAAGGGCTACGGCAAAAGAATGCCCCGCTCCGATTACTTCTGCCACCAACATGGAGGTATTAAAATCCATCCCAAAACCTCCATATTCAATGGGAACAGAAGTGCCCAGCAGACCCAATTGTCCGGCTTTATCCATCAGGGAGGGCATAAGAGCAGGATCGGTCTGGGCGTCAAGAATGTCCAGCTTGTTAAAAATTTCTTTTTCCAGAAATTCTTCACAAGTGGCGGCAATCATTTTTTGTTCTTCATTGAAATCTTCCGGGATGAAGACATCTGAAGCAGGCGTACTGCGGATCACAAAGGCACCGCCGGTAAGAAGATTGTCGGGAGATTGGCTCATGGTGTATGGCTGGTTTGACAGGGTTCAAATTAGGGGTTTTGCACCGGGAAAATCATGTTTTAGTTGATGATTTTTCTGAATTTTAATCTCCTGAAAAATGCCATTTTTCCGTGAAATGTTGTTGTCCAGTCCTGAAATGAACCATCCAAAGGCCTTTTCCGGGTGCTGGAACAGATATTTCCTGTTTTGGATCCAGCTCAAAATGAAAAACTGTCCTCCCTAAAGGATCGCTTAAAAGAATATACATAGGTTCTTTTCCGCTGTTTTTCCAATGTAACAGTCCGGAATTAAATTCCGTCTGCATCTTTTCCTTTCCAGGTTTTGAGATGCCCGAAACTCTCCGCAGTTTCAACAGGGTGCCTTTTTCGCCCACTATCCAAACCTGCCCGTTCAGGTTGCGTATGTCTTTGAGTTTTGCGTTTAGCCCAGAGGGAATTTGTTCCCAGGTCATGCCCTGATCCCCACTTTTCCAGATTTCACCCTGATCTCCACAAACCCAAAGCAGCGTATCTTCTGCGCAACCTGACAGTAACCCACTGGGTGTTGGAAGTTGCCTAAGGCTCCAGGAATTTCCAAGATTATTGCTCAGGAGTAGCCTTCCGGAGTCTGCTGCAATCCAAAGCTGATTGCCCTGTCCTTTGAAAACCTTGTTCAGCCTGACGCTGGTCAGGTTCTGAGCAACCGGAGAAAACGGATCGGCGAGGCCCACTGTCTTCCAGATCTTGCCACTGTCTCCAATGGCCAGCAAATTCCAGGTATTAAATGGAAACAAATCATGAACTTCTTTTTTAGTGGAAAGCTGAATGTCGAACCGGGGATTGGACCAGGGGAATTTGTATCCCAGGATCCGTCCGCTATCGCAGACAATTCCGTACCGGATTTCATTTCCGCCCGACAGGTTCAGATGCAATAGCTTTTTGCAAACCAAACCGGAGCCCGGCATGGCAGGAAGCGTGTCTGGTACGGGCACCCAGGAAGGGCTTAAAATTCTATGCACTTTTCCATTCGCCTGAAGCACCATATGCCTGGAATTGTTTCCCTGAAAGGCAATGGTTTCGACAGATACAACAGGTGAGTAGCCGGGCAACTGAATGCTTTGCCAGTTTTGGGATTCCGGCTGCCTGAATAAAAGCAGGCCACTGTCGCCCGGAATGGCCAAAGCGGAATCCAGGACTTTGATTTCGAAGAGATTTTTTTGAGTCCCGGTTTCGACTGGGTCCCAAACCTCTGTGGTCTGAGCCCATGAATTGGTGATTGCCAGGAGCCAAACCAGGACCAGGATCTGAATATGCTTGGTATAGGTTGCCATTATAAGAGGAAAAAAAGTTCCCCAAAATCGTGAATGAATTACCCTGAAAACACTGTGCACACCTACAAGAACCTACCTTGTCTATAATTCAGGCGGTTTCAAATTTTTGTTTTTTTTCAATCAAGCCTGAAAAAACAGATTCATCTATCGGCCAAAAATCAGCGAATTGCGAATAATTCAATCCAGAATCGGGATTCATCCGTCGAATCCATGGGCATTGACTTGGTATTCAGAAGATTCTTTGGTGTATTATTGTCCTTTCGAAACGACTTTTTTTTCAAGTATGAAACCAAATTTACCAGTCATCCAAAGGATAAAAACGCATGTTTCGCGTTTAATACTCCTGGCTCTGTTTCTGTTTTCAACAGGAGCATCCTTCGGGCAAACCAGTTATTTTCACTATTGCCCCGATGGAAAGGCATTTTACCAATTGTCTCAGAATCGGATTTTTCTGCGGTTTGAAGGAAAGCCAACCTTTCGGGAGCAGATGCAAATGCTGTCTTCTGAAACTGGGTTGAAGCCGTTGGAAGAACGGATGATTACCCTTTCTCCGGTTGGTGTTCTGGCCGAGTTGAAAGGAGATCTTTCAGAGAAGGAAATTCAGAATCTTCTTCGGAAGTTGAATCAGCGCAAGGAGATTCGTTTTGCCAATCCATTGCTGATTTTCAAGGATGGCACCGAACAGGCAGCGCTCGATCGGTTTGCAGTTAAATTGAAATCTCCTTCTGATTACAATGCACTGGCAGAATTGGTTCAGGCCAACGGTGCACAGGTAGACGAGCAGTACAAGTACGATCCCCTCGTTTATTTTATCAGGGTGAGTAAATCAAGTCCTGGAAATGCCATGGACCTGGCCAATAAGTTTGCTGAGACAAAGAAATTCGCTTATTCAGAACCGGATATGCTTCGGATGATGAAGCGTTTCAACACCAACGATACTTTTCTGAACTACCAGTGGGCACTTAACAATACCGGTTCTTCCATCCAATACAATGGAACTGCCGGCGCAGATATGCGGGTATTTAATGCCTGGGGGATCAGTACTGGTTCTTCATCCATAAAAGTTGCTATTATTGATGAGGGCGTAGATTTGAACCATCCTGATTTATTGGCTAATCTGCTTCCGGGATTTGACGGAACCGGCCTTGGAAGTAATGGAGGACCAAGTGGTAACGACGCCCACGGTACGGCCTGCGCAGGTATAGTTGCCGGAGTAGGTAACAACAACCTTGGGGTAGCCGGAGTTGCTTATAGTTGCAAAATCATACCGGTAAGAATTGCCTACAGCTCCGGAAGCTCCTGGATCACCAGCAATTCCGTCATCGGAACTTCCCTCGACTGGGCCTGGAACAATGCCGGTGCCGATGTACTTAGCAATTCCTGGGGTGGCGGGTCTTCTTCATCCTTAATCAACGATCCAATTACCCGGGCAAACACCCAGGGCAGGGGAGGATTAGGTGCTCCGGTTTTGTTTGCTGCTGGTAACAGCAACGGCGCCAACAGTTATCCGGCAACTCTTTCCAATGTAGTATCTGTGGTTGCCATGAGCATGTGTAACCAGCGTAAAAATCCTTCTTCCTGCGATGGCGAAACGTTCTGGGGATCCAACTTCGGAACCGGCGTGGATGTAGCTGCTCCCGGTGTAAAAATATATACCTGCGATATCTCTGGTTCAGCAGGTTATTCTACAGGAGATTATGCTCCAACTTTCAACGGAACTTCTTCAGCCTGCCCGAATGCAGCTGGTGTTATGGCCTTGATTTTATCTGTCAATTCCGGTTTGAATGTAACTCAGGCCCGTCAGATTCTCGAGTCTTCATGCGACAAAGTAGGCGGCTATACGTACAACACTGGTGTTGCCAACCAACCCAACGGGTCATGGAGTACTGACCTTGGTCATGGACGCGTCAATGCCTTTGCCGCTCTTCAATTGGCCAACCCTCAGCCATGTACAAGTCCTCCTGCGGCAGGAACAACACTTGTTTCTCCTTCCAGTTTGTGCGTGGCTTCTACCATTTCATTAAGCCTTAATGGTGTTTCATTTGGAACAGGACAAACTTATCAGTGGCAATCCAGTCCGGACAATGCCAACTGGAGCAATATAGCCGGGGCCACAAACCAATCTCATTCATTATCTGCATCTGCAGCCGCATGGTACCGCTGTCTGGTAACCTGTTCAGGAAATACTACCCCGTCGACTTCAGCTCAGTTGCTTTTCAACAATCCAACCATTTCTACTTTCCCCCACACCCAGAATTTTGATGGAAGCAGCAGCCTTCCATGCGGTTGGACGGTAGCCAATGTAAACGGAGATGCAAATACATGGAACATTGGAACACTTAATCCAAGATCTGCACCGAACAATGTTACTTATGCCTACAATTCAACCAATGCTGCCAACGACTGGCTTTTTTCGCCCCCGCTCAATCTGGTAGCCGGTACCAGTTACAGGGTTAGGTTCTGGCAAAGAGTACGTTCGGCCACATATCCTG
>JBIPNA010000166.1:0-7461 GCA_044375665.1 Catalimonadaceae bacterium | reverse complement strand
CGCTTATTCAAAAAACGGTGCTCCCAATGAAATCCGGATGACAACCAACACCGATGAAGTGACTAAGTTTTTTTCTCAGGCCCAGGTCTTAAGAAGTGGCCAGCCATTGACCCGAAACCTGGAGTTGTTTCTGTATAAATTCAAGGAGAGACGGTTTGGCAACTATATAGGAGCGCAGATTTTTGCCAATTCCAGAACAGATGTTTTGGTCAATCGGGTTGATATTGAAGAAAAAAACTGGACCATCTTCAATGCCCCCACCAACCAGATCCAGGTTTATTATGCCGATTCAACCATTGCGAGGGGAACCTTCAATTTCAAAATGCAGAATGTGGTCAATCCTTCTCAGTTTTTAGAGGTGACCAACGGCGCTTTTAAAGTTCGTTTAAAGTAGGGGAGTCTCCTGCAAGCCTACCTTATGCCGGCCTGCAGAAGAATATTGTGTCCCATTTTGTCTCTTTTTGTTTCCAGATACCGCTTGTTATGGGGATTCGGTGCGATTTCGATGGGAATGGTCTCAACTATCTCGAGTCCGTAGCCCATTAAACCTGCCCGTTTAACAGGATTGTTTGAAATCAGCTTGATTTTTCTGACACCCAGATCCCGGATAATTTGGGCACCCACGCCGTAGTCCCTTTCATCCATTTTGAAGCCCAGTTTTTCATTTGCCTGAACTGTATCGAGTCCTTGCTCCTGGAGTTTATAGGCCTTCAGTTTGTTCAAAAGCCCGATGCCCCTTCCTTCCTGATTCATATACAAAATCACCCCTTTGCCGATGGACTCCACAATTTCCATGGCTTTGTGCAATTGGGGCCCGCAATCGCAACGGCAAGAGCCAAAAATATCGCCGGTAATACAGCTGGAATGCACCCTGACCGGAACGGGCTCATCTGGTTGCCAGGTACCTTTGATTAAAGCCAGGTGGTGGTCGCCTGTATTTTTTTGCCTGAAGGCCACCAGGTCAAAATCACCCCATTGGGTAGGCATCTGAACCCCTATTTCCCTTTCAATCAAAGATTCTCTTTGCAGCCGATACTCAACCAGATCGCTGATAGCCACAAGTTTGAGGCCCAGCTTGTCGGCCAGGACCCTCAATTTCGGGAGCCGGGCCATTTCCCCGTTTTCATCCAGAACCTCCACCAAAACCCCGGAAGGACTCCAGCCGGCAAGTCGGGCGAAATCCATGGACGCTTCTGTATGCCCTGTTCTGCGCAATACACCCTCCGCTTGTGCCCGTAGGGGAAAAATATGGCCGGGCCGCCCGAGTTCTTCCGGCAACGTTTTCGGATTTACCAGGGCCTTTATGGTTCTGAAGCGGTCTGAAGCAGAAATTCCTGTGGTGTTTCCCTGACCCAAAAGATCAACAGAAATGGTAAAGGCAGTTTCATGGGTGGCTGTGTTTTTTCCAACCATCATTTCCAAACCCAATTCTTCACAACGCGCCTCTGTTAAAGATTGGCATATCAACCCCCTGGCCTCTTTGGTCATGAAGTTGATGATTTCGGGAGTTACACAGTCTGAAGCACAGATCATGTCGCCTTCATTTTCCCTGTCCTCGTCGTCGACAACCAAAATGACTTCTCCTTTTCTGATGGCCTCGATGGCTTCTTCAATGCTGTCCAGCCTGATGTTATTTTCCTGCATGCAGAGTGTATTTGAGAACAAAACCAGCGGGACCGGTTTGCTCCTATATTTGTGCAAAAATACATGCTTCAAGTCAATGAAATTCTTCCTTTTTGACCATCCCGTTTTGGCAAAACAATTGATGCCTTTTACGCTTACCCGGCCTGTTGGACTTATCCGGATGGGTATTTTTACCATGGCAGAGCGTTGGGCACTTGGGCTGGGAAATCCGGTTCATGTTTGTGGTTCAGATCTGACGGAGAAAATCTGGCCCTTCCCAAGGCATGAAGATGGCCTTTGGATCAATTCGGCCTGGATCCCGGAGCCTGAAGATTTGAATTCAGTCCTTGCTCTGGAAACAGATGAAGCCATGTTTTCAGGAGATATTTTGCTGGCTTACCATTCAGATGGATCAACGGCCTTTGACCCGGAAGATTTTGATTCACAGGATTGTACGATGGTCCGGCAGGTGCCGGAGGCTTTGGTCCTTCACCGGCCATGGCATATTTTCTCCTGGAATGGAAGGGTAATCCGGCAAGATTTTGAAGCGATACGCAAAAACAGGGTTTCTGGTGAAATCACAGATCCTTTTACCAATGTTTACAACAGGGAAAATGTATTCGTAGAAGAGGGTGCAGACATAAAAGCTGCCATTCTCAATGCCTCAGATGGCCCGATTTATATTGGGAGAAACGCTCAGGTTCAGGAAGGGGCCATCATCAAAGGGCCTTTTGCCCTCCTGGATTCGGCTGTCATCAATATGGGTGCAAAAATTCGCCCCGACACCACCATAGGACCGTTTTGCAAAGTAGGAGGGGAGGTCAACAATTCGGTTTTGTTTGGATTCAGCAACAAAGCACATGAAGGTTTCCTGGGAAATTCTGTTTTGGGTGAATGGTGCAATTTGGGTGCCGATACCAACAACAGTAACCTGAAAAACAACTACGGGGAAGTAAAAGTCTGGTCGATGGAAGAAGAAGAAGCCATTCCATCCGGACTTCAGTTTTGTGGCCTGATGATGGGCGATCATTCCAAGTCTGGCATAAACACCATGTTCAATACAGGAACTGTGGTGGGTGTGGCCTGTAACCTGTTTGATGGAGGATTTCCCCCCACCTATATCCCGTCATTTACCTGGGGAGGCATTGTCAATGGGTTTGAAATTTACCGTTTTGATAAATTCCTTGAGGCAGAGGAACGGGTTTATTCCCGCAGAAACCGCCAGTTGTCTCAGGATTACAGAGATTTGCTCCAGCATATTTTTATCCGGGCTGCTTCAGAATCCAGATAGGAACAAAAAATCCGACGTACAACGTCGGATTTTTTGTTGAAACAGCTTTGGTTAACGGATAACGACTGGAAATACAACATCCACATCTGCATCGCCAGGTGTGGCAGACCCGTCTTTCACTCCGGGCTGGTGTTTTAACATGACCCTGAGTCCGGTTTTTCCTTTCAAACCTGCCGTTTGAAGAGTATACTTCAAACCCACCTCCAGGTTTTTGCTGTCCTTATCGGTGCGGGTAATCGTGAACCAGGCAGGACTCACCTCCGGGGTTTGCTGATACACCACGAGGTGATCCTCTCCTTCTTCTTCCACTTCTTCGGTAATGTCTTCTGCAGGAGATTTTGTATCGTCCTTAAACTCGATTTCTCCAGTGTAGAGGGTGGAATCCTCAAGAAACAGGGTGTCAATTGTTCTTCCTGCCACATCATCCGGACTTAGATCTTTCCAATTGGCCATCACCATGCCACCACCGGATTTGGTCAAATGCAAATGAACAGTAGTGATTAATTCATTTTCTTCATTTTTTTTGGGATCGTCTGCTTTGTCCTTACAGGAAAACGTTCCGGCAGCAAGACCTAAAACGAGAAAGCTGATTTTAAAAAAGTTTTGCATATAAAAAGGGGTTAGGTTACAAATTAAAAGGGACAAGGAGTCTGAATATCAGGTTTCTGCCAGGCTCATCTCCAAAATAACGGAAACGATTCAGGTACTCACGATAGCGGTTGTTGGTCAGGTTACGGACTTCGAGAGAAAAATCGAAAGGAATCCTAAACCCGACACCAGAAATGGATGCTTTTGCCTCCCAAAGAAAATAAGCAGGTGGCGGAGGTAAAAAATCAAGGTCGGCGGGTACCCTTCGTTGTCTATCCACCCATTGGGGACCCATACCAATTTTAAAACGCATCCCATGCCAGGTTTTTGGGGAACTCCAGGTTGCATGGATGCCCATCCGGTCGGAAGGTTGCCAGACAAGAGGAGATGCTTCAGATAAATTTCTTGCCCTGATAAGACTGCCCTTGATCTGGATTTCCCATGCCGGCCGGAAATTCCACTTAAGCTGGAAATCAGATCCCAGAAGTCTCACTTCAGACTGACGGTATTGAAACAAAGGATAAGTTCCCCGGATGGTGCTTGCCAGACTGTCTCCCCATGGACTAAGGTAAATGAAATCAGGAGAATAGGTCCCAAAGGCAGAAACCACCAGTTCCCAATCATGCGATCTGTGGTGTAGTGCCATGGTTACATTTTGAATGCGCTCGGGTCGCAATCCGGGGTCACCAACTTCCATCCCAGCCGAACCTAAATGAACACCAAAAGCATACAGTTCACTCACATGTGGAGCTCTTTGGCTAAAAGAATAGTTTGCTTTTGCATGCCAATGGTCTGAAAACTCGAGGCGGGCGCCGATATTGGCCATCGTTTGGACAAAATTCCGGACAGGCCTTTCCAAAATTCCCTGGGCATACCTGAAAACCTGCAGTCTTCTGATATCAGTTCTTAGTCCTGCCTCAAATGCCCAATCTCCAGGGAACCAGGAAGCGAGAACAAAAGCCGAACCCTGGTTTTGTCTGAAATTAGGAATCAAAACATAACGCTCTACTTCGTTGGCGATGTAGTTGCCTGAAAGACCAGCCTGAAATTCTTTTCCTTCAGTCCGGATATGGTGTCGGATTTCAAGCAGACGACTCTGAAGCCGAAACAACAATTGGGGACAATCTGAACAATTTCTGGCCGACATCCGGACGCGGTCAAATTCCTGCCTGAGATCTGTCTGATGGGCATATTGAAACGTGGTTTCGTGGGCTTTTCCCCACTTTCGAACCATTTTACCTTTAAAAATCTGATGCCTTACCTGTTGGAAAGGGCGGTCGATCTGGTAAGAAAATTCATCCCTGAAACTGGAATCAGGTCGAACGAATGCCAGTTCCAATCCTTCCCGGGTTTGGGTGTGGGATGCATTGAATATGCCAATTCTGGTTGCAAAGTGACTATAAATCCATTCGCTTTCCCATTTTGGACCGATTGGCAATCGAAACAAAACCTGTCCACTTGCTTCTTCCGAACCTGTATTTCCCAGGTAATAGGCCGGGGCATGAATGGTTCCACTTTTCATTCCCTTGGCCCGGATTCTCCAGGAAGCTGCTTTTTTCTTTCCCAACCGTCCTTCGAGCGACATGGCCTGGGAAAAACCACGTCCATTCGTTTGAAATGATCCTGACCATTTCCCTCGAATACCTGTGGTGGGTGCGACTTCCCCTGGTTCCAAAAGGACAATTCCTCCAATAGCCTCGCTTCCATATCGGATGGTTTGGGCACCTTTAACCACAATGATTTCATCCGACTGATCAGGATCGATTTCCGGTGCATGATCACTGCCCCATTGCTGACCTTCGAGTTTCACACCATTTTGAACCACAGCTACCCTCATTCCTGAAAGGCCCTGCATCATTGGCTTGTACAATGTTGGCCCTGAGCGGATGGAAAACACACCCGGTAACTGCTCCAAAGCCTGTCCGAGAACAACACCCCTGTTTCGTTCCAAATCTAAATGGTGCAAGGCCTGGGATTCTGTTACTTCTGATTCAAAATGCCGGTGTTGTCCCTGAACATCAATCGCATCCAGCCATTGATTTTTTTCTTTCAGGTGGATGGTTTGCCATTTTTTTCCAGAAACCATTTTTGTTTTCGTGGTATCGTATCCCAAACCAATAAATTGAACCCAAACGGGCTGATCCGAATCGAGGCAAAAACTGAATCTACCCAAAGAATCTGTAAGGGTTGCAAGGTGGCTGTTTTGTATCCGGACAAATAAATAGGGAATGGGCTTGTGGTCTGAAGTAGCCAGAACCCGGCCAGAAAGTGGAAAAGTACAAGTCGATAAATTTGGAAGGCTTTGTGCTGATACACCTGCATGGGCCAGCAATAGCCAAATCCAAACAAATCTTCCTTTTTGCAACATTGTCGCAAAAAAGCGACCTTTAGTTTAGACTTCCAAATCGATTCAATCCAATGCCTGGCTAAAAATTGGCTTGTCCAAAACCTGGATTGGTTTTTGCCAGGGTTGTACTGAAGCAAAAATTACTGGCTTTTGTCCATTGCCGTTCAAAATTGATTCTTTTCAGAGAGGTTCAAAAATCTGCCAGAAGGCTTGATTAGTTTTGTAAAGCCAAAACCAATACACCTTCATGCGCCGGATTATTTCCAGCTTCTTTTTCTGCAATCTTGCTTTCTTGTCCATGGCCCAGATGCCTTCAGGCTTAAAAGAGCAAGGATTAATCAATGCCATATCAGATCTTTATATCGCACCGTCTGCCGATATTGGTGACCCGGAAAAGTATTACTGGCCCAAAGCCATTGCCCGCCTGACTAAATATGGTGATCAGGATTCTGCGGCCAATAAATGGATTCAGCAGTTCTCTCAAAACAGTCCATTCCATTTTACACTGGTGGGAATGAACAGGTTATGGTATCAGCATTCCCAGGCCCCTGCACTGGTCAGAAACAAAAAAAGGATACTCGAAAAGGTATTCGGAAGGACAGATAGTTACAATTGCTGGACTGCTGAAGGTACCGAAAACCATATCAACATGTCACGCACCGCGGGTTATCTTTATGCCCAGGCTGCACTTGAAGAAGGCCTTTTCCCGGAAGAGGCGTCGAAAAGAAAAGCCGAAATGAAGCAATGGCTTCTTCAGTGGTCCAGGTTGATATATGAAAAAGGAACAGGGGAGTGGAATTCCGGCATTTATGGTTTGTACAATTTAATTGGCTGGTTGAATTTGTTCGACTTTGCAAAAGATCCGGAGGTAAAAGCAGCAGCCCGGGCCGTTTGTGATTATTATGCGACCGAACTGGCTATGTATTACAGTTGGGGTGTCACTGGGGGGGCTGAGATGCGGGGCAATGGAGTTGGCCACAATCTGGGTACTTCAACTTCTTTTTTGGGATGGTATTGGTTTGGTCCGGAAACCCCGCTTTCCATAGATTGGGGCAAAGAGTATATCCAGGTGGTTCATGCGGCCACGTCCACCTACAAACCAGGCCCTCAGATCCGGGCTCTTGCTTCAAAAATCTGGGATAAGCCAGCCAGCTTCAGCATCCAAAATCCAGATTACCATATTACCCGACTGGGATTTTGTCAAAACCTGTTTTACGCTACATCTCAATTTACCTTGGGTAGCTCTGCTTCCCCATATGGTGGATGGACGGGATCCACGTCTCAGATGGTGAACTGGAAATGGGTTGGAAAGCCTTCAACTCCCGGAGATGCGCCATATCAGATAAGTGGAAACGGGTTGTATTACAAAGAGTTTTCGGGGAAAATCCGGGATCCGTTCACACAAGTTGTTCAGCATGAAAATGTGCTGATTCAGATGACCCGGCTCCCGCTGAAGTTAGACCAGATGGAGGCCGACATCCATAAAAGAATCAAAGCCTGGAGTAAAAGCTGGAAGGAAGATTTTCTGGTTCGTTTTCCCTCAGAGAAGTGGAAAACCGTTAAAATCAAGCCCATTAAAGGAAAAACCAAAAAAGCAGGCTCTTTTCTTGTG
>JBIPNA010000003.1:0-26823 GCA_044375665.1 Catalimonadaceae bacterium | reverse complement strand
TTTTTTGGTTGCTGCGTTTTTTCAGGTTAGTGATGGAATCCAGGTGGTGGGGCTTGGCAGCCTGAGAGGAATATCCGATGTTCGGATTCCGACATGGATAACATTGGTCGCCTACTGGGTCATTGCAATACCGCTTGGTTATTATTTAGGGAGTCATCTGGGATGGGGTGCTGCCGGAACCTGGTGGGCCCTTTTGGTTGGCCTTTCCATTTCAGCTATTTTTATGTTATTTCGTTTTTTGTCGCTCACCAAATCAATCGACTTTACCCAATATGATGAACAGCATCCTTAATCGGATTTCGCTGCTATTATTTTTGTCTTTCCTCCTGAATGGCATTATTCCTGTTCAGGGCCAACGCTTTGTGGTCAAAACAAAAGCTGGCGGTTCAGGACCACTGGATGGAAACGCGGCCAACGCATTATTCCTTAGCCCCTGGCAAATAAAAGTTAAAGACACCCTTGCCTTTATTACAGACAAAGATTACGGTGCGCTTCGCCAAATAAGCGTTAGGAAAAAAATCGTGAAAACCCTGCTCACGGACCAGAAAAGCATAAGCGGCCTGGCCATCAGCAATACTGGAGATTCCATTTTCTTTTGTACCAACGACACTATTTTAAAGCTTTACCGAAGAAGTACACAACAAGTCCGGATTCTCGATACCCTTCCCAGAGACATTGAAATGGATGCTCTGGAATGCACCAGAAAAGGAGAATTGCTTATCGGAAGTGCCTTTGGACAACGCATTCTATTACGACAGATAAATGGCACCTACAAAACCCTGGCCGGGAAACTCGGTGTTGCCGGATTTACCGATGGGTTGGATACACTGGCCAGGTTTAACCGGATTGCCAGCATTGTTTTGTCCCGAACCGAGGATACAGTTTTTATCACCGACAGATTCAATTTCAGGATCCGTCGTCTTATCCGGAGCACAAGACAGGTCAGTACCCTGGGAATAACAGCGTTGTTTGGTCCAAGGCAGCTGGAACTAAGTCGCAGAAAGGACACCTTGCTCATTGCAAATTCTTCCGGACATACCATTTATCGATATGCTTTAAAAACCAATTCCGGAGGACATTGGTGTGGATTAAATACTTCCCAGGGTTATGTCGATGGGCTTCCTTTAGCATCTCGGTTTGCATTTCCTATGGGTATTGCCAGGTGTGATTCCGGGTATCTTGTTTGCGACAATGTCAATCGAAGAATCCGGCTGATCCGGCCATCCGGATTGGTAAAAACCTTTGCCGGTGGTGGAATTCTCGGAGATGGAAACGGCACTTTCTCCCGGTTTGGCCTACCCTATGACCTGGTAAAACACCCGACCAAAGATTCTGTCTACATCACCGATCAAAACAATCATGCCATCAGAATTCTTAACCTGAGAAACATGAATGTGACGACAGCGGCCGGAAACGGAACTGCTGGAAACGTTTTTGCAATCGGGCAAAATGCCAGGCTAAACCGGCCATCAAATATGGCCATCAATTCCAATGGCGACTCTTTGTATTTCGTGGAAGCCTTTGCCAATAAAATTAAACTCTTACTTACAAAAACCAACGAAGTTAAGTGGGTGGCAGGAAGCGATACTGCCGGGTATATCGATAAACCTTTAGGTCGTTTTGCCCGCTTCAACCGACCGTCGGATCTGGCATTAAAAGATGGATTTCTTTATGTCGCAGATGCCGTAAACCACAAAATCCGACGCATCAATTTAAAAACGACAGCGGTTACAACTTTTGCAGGATCAACATCTGGCTTTTTTGATTCCACTTTGCTTGGGTCAAAATTTAACAGACCCAATACTTTGGAATGGGTTGGAAACAAACTCTTTGTCGGCGAAGATGCCGGGCTCCGGATTCGCCTGGTAGAAGCAGATTCTAACAGAGTTCGCAACTGGGCAGGAAACGGAAATATTGGAACGGTTGATGGCATTGGGACACAAGCCCGCTTCAAAGGAATTTTTAAGCTAACCTACGACCCGGTAGGCAAAAGGTTATTGGTGGGTGGATACTTGAATGAAGGGGTCTGTCGGTCTGTTGGAATAAGCTCTCCCTGGGTAAAAACCTTTCTGAGCAATACCGGCTTTCAGGATGGTGAAATTGCAAATGCACGTTTCCAGGGACCATTGGGATTCTGGGAAGATTCGGCAGGCCAGCGTTATCTGATGGTAGACGCCAACAATCAAAGAATCCGGGAAATCAGATGGTATCCAAACTCAGCCCCTGTTTGCTCGGTCGATACCACTTTACTCGAGATGCTTGAAGATCAAACACTTGGACCAATAAATGGTGTAGCAGGCAACGTAAATGTGGGAACTGCCCCTGGTGATACTTTACAAACTTTTCAGTTCCTTGTTTCCGGAACACCCGGACCTTCATTATCCTCCGCTGCTTTAACAAATGAAGGCACACTTTCTGTTACCCCGGCCCCAGATTCTGTGGGAATCATCAGGCTTCGCCTTGTTTTGAAGGACAATGGAGGAAGTGGCTTTGGAGGAACTGACAGCTCCCAGTATTTCAAGAATATCCGGGTTGTTCAGGTGAACGATGCTCCACAGATATCCATCAATCCACTTATTTCTGTGCCCAACCACTTGCCCGCAAAATCTCAACTTATTCTTTCTGCCAAACCTGGACCTGGAAACGAATCCGAGCAAAGTATGGCCTTTGCTGTTTGGGTAGAAAATCCAAGCCTGTTTTCATCGTTACCGGGCCTTACACAGGATACAATCTCGTTTATTCCTGCCCCAGGGGCCTTAGGAAGTACTTCTGCCTGGTTAAAAGCAGTTGACAATGGAGGTCTTCAAAATGGCGGGGTGGATTCCCTGCTTTTACCCTTCACCATTCAACTATATGATCCAGTGGGCGTTAAAACTCAAATGACCAGGAAATTCAGTGTTTTTCCAAATCCAGCAGAATCAAGCTTTACGTTTTATGGCCATTCTTCCTTTTCTTCCAGCCTTGGTTTATTTAACCTTCATGGAAAGAAAATCTGGTCCTGGGAAAATGTACAGGAGGGGCAAAAACTGTTTTTGCCAGCTCATGTATCAGGATTAAACCTTTTAAGATTCGATGAACCAGGAAGTCCATCTACCCTAATTTCAATCCGGGTAAAATAAATCTTCCTAATTATCCGCCAGGGCTGGCATATGGCTAAATAGAGCGCATATTTGTATTTAATTTACGAAATGAAAGCCGGAGTTATCGTTTTTCCCGGATCAAATTGCGATCAGGACCTGGTGGATGCCCTGCACATTGCAGGCTTTCAAAATGTGGTAAAACTGTGGCACAAATCTTCTGATTTAGAAGATTGCCAGTTCATTTTTGTTCCGGGAGGGTTCTCTTATGGAGACTACCTTCGTTCAGGGGCTATTGCCAGGTTTTCACCAATCATGAAAGAAGTAACTGCATTTGCCAGCAAAGGCGGTTTTGTGATGGGTATCTGCAATGGTTTTCAAATTTTAACGGAAGCCGGCCTGTTACCTGGGGCATTACTCAGAAATCAAAACCAACTTTTCATTTGTGAAACGGTTCAATTGGAAGTCGAAAACACAAATTCATTGCTGACAAATGGCCTTAAGAAAGGGCAAAAACTTAGAATCCCTATTGCCCATGGCGAGGGGCGATACTTTTGTCCGGATAATGATTTGAAAAAACTTGAAGACCAGGAACAAGTACTTTTTAGGTATGCACCTTCTAATCCCAATGGGTCATTGAACGACATTGCCGGAATAATGAACGAAAAAGGAAATGTCTTCGGAATGATGCCACACCCAGAACGCGTCACAGACCCCAGGCTGGGCCAGAATGACGGTTTCCTTTTATTCAAAAACCTCCTGGAACAAATTCCTGTTTAACCTTCATGAAGGGAAATAAGAATCTCCTTTTTGTAGGCCTGGAATGCTAAACATTGAACAAATTCAGGAGCCCATTGCAGGGGAACTGGCTTCATTTGAAGTAAATTTTAAGGAGCAAATACGAAGTAAAATCTTCTTGCTCAATACAATAACGAACTATATTGTAAAAAGGAAAGGCAAGCAGATCCGACCCATGTTTGTTTTTCTTTCCGCTCAAGCCATTGGGCAAATTACACCGGAAAGTCACCGGGGCGCTGGCCTGATTGAACTTCTGCATACAGCAACGCTTGTGCACGACGACGTTGTGGATGACAGCAATTACAGGCGAGGATTCTTTAGTATTAATGCCCTCTGGAAAAATAAAATCGCAGTTCTGGTAGGTGACTATCTTTTGTCGAGAGGCTTGCTCCTGTCAGTGGATAACGGAGACTTTCACCTGTTGAAAATTGTTTCCGAAGCCGTTAAGGAAATGAGCGAAGGTGAATTGCTTCAGATTGAAAAGGCCCGCCGCCTCGACATTACAGAAGAGGTTTATTATGAAATCATTCGTCAAAAAACCGCCACATTAATCGCTTCCTGTTGTGCTGTAGGTGCCGCCTCTGCAGGGGCTGATAAGGAGACCATTCAAAAATTTAAAGATTTTGGAAGCCTCACAGGAATGGCATTTCAAATCAAGGATGATTTATTTGACTACGGCTCTGATGATATTGGAAAGCCACTCGGTATTGACATCAAGGAAAAGAAAATGACCCTTCCCCTAATCTATGCCCTTAACCAAAGTACCTGGCTTGAAAGGCGGAGAATCATCAGGATTGTAAAAAATGATGCAGACAAGCCTGAAAAAGTAAAAGAGGTCATCCGCTTTGTGAAACAGAAAGGAGGAATGGATTATGCCGAGCAGGTAATGCTCTCTTTTGCTGGCCAGGCTCTTGACATCCTCAAGTCAATTCCTCAAACCCAGGCTTCATTGCACCTGGAAGCATTGGTAGAATTTACCATCTCCAGAAAAAAATGACCATGGAAGAGCGCAAAGAGTTTTCCAGGTTAAAAATGCATGAGATGGGGCGATCTGATCTTTCAGATTATGCACAAAAAGAGAAATGGCCCTTTATCCTGGTTCTTGACAATATCAGAAGTCTATTAAATGTCGGATCCATTTTTCGGACCTGTGATGGCTTTGGGGCAAATGCACTTTTCTTGTGTGGATTTACCGGAACACCACCAAATCGTGAAATTTCAAAAACAGCTCTTGGCGCAACCGAATCAGTGCAATGGAGTTATTTTCAAAACATTGAAAACGCTCTTGATGAACTGAGGAAAATGGGCTTCAAAATTCTGGCTGTTGAGCAAACAAAAAACAGCACCCCTTTGCACAAATATCAATTCCAGCCGGATCAAAAATATGCTTTTATCTTTGGGAATGAGGTAGATGGGGTCTCCGATGAAGCTCTGAAACTATGTGATGCTGTATTAGAAATACCCCAGTTTGGCACCAAACATTCCCTCAATGTTTCTGTTAGTGCAGGCATTGTCTCCTGGGCGCTTGTCCAATGCCTTTTAGAAACCAAACAATCAAACTAAAACAAGATCTTGATTTTGGAATTTGCCAAAAGAACCTGAATTGGGAAAAAACATTTTCTGAACAACCAATCAGAATCCAAAAGGAACCAGAAGGAACCAATTGATTTGAATCAGCTGTGGGTTGGGTTTTCGGAATCCTGTGCCAAAAATATTTTCAGAAACCTATCCGAAACGATACCCGAATTGTTCCCGGAGATAATCCAGACTGGTTTCCGTTGCCTTTTTTGGCGAATCTGATGGATTGGGTACTGCGTCTAATTCAACCATACACCAACCTTTAAATCTGGCTTTCTTTAAGCTTTCCATGATAGAAGGAAAGTCCATTTGGTTTCCCTTCCCAAGCTCCATGAATTGATAATTGAAGTCTTTTTTTCCCTGGTGCCCAGGTTTTGGACTAAGCAAGTCTTTTATATGCAAAAGCTTGAGTCTGTTTTTATAGCGAATTATTGCCTCTGAAGGATTTCCACCTCCCTGACGAAAATGCGCAACATCGAGCAGAAGCCCAACATTGTCAGGATTGGTTTGGGACAAAATCTGATCCAGTTCTTCCGGGGTCTGGCATAACTGATGCATGTGGTTGTGAATTAATAGCTGGATCCCTTCCTTCTTCACAGCAGCCCCAATGACATTCAAACTTTCCGCCAGTCCTTTTAGGGTGTCCTTTCCCGGAGGATAGGCATCTCTTCCGATGGTGGTAGCCTGAAGAAACCTGCCTCCAATCTTCTTCAGAAATACGGCCATTTCGACAAACTGGGCAATTTTTTCAGGCTTCGAAAAATCCTGAGGACCAACATTTCCTCCGGACAAAACCATTGCTGCTAATTTCTTTTCTTTTAGCTCTGTCCTCAGCTGATCAACCTGGTTTTTATAACGTTCAAATACATTTGCCCTGATTTGTATACCATGAATTCCCAAATCTGAAACATCCCGAAATGCTCCCTGAATATCATCTTTCCAGGTAATTATGGCAATGCCCCACTTAACTTTTGGCTTACTCTTTGGTAAATGATTTGCGAAAACTTCTGAAGCAAAAGCCAATGAAACTCCGCCCAAAATGGATTTTTCAATAAATAATCTTCTATTCATGTAATTTGGATAGGTGACCTTTTCCTGCCCGCCAACGGTCTGCTAAAGAAAAGGAATATCGGGCAAAATCTTCTGCTGAACGTTCAAAAACCTGGTTTCCATTTGAAAACCCTGTTTCATTAAGATTTTTTTCGGTGTCATGCGCCTCCAGAATTTTAGAGGAAACAATGGAAATCCCTCCCAAAAAACTCACCACCTTTCCCAAGACTTTTTGCATATCCAACGCAGGCTGACGTCCTCCTCTGCCCGAAGAAACCCCACAAAATGCAAAGACTTTTTCTTCAAAAAGATCCTGGAATTTTCTCGACCCTATTCGGTCAAGCATAATGAATACTTCTCCATTCGCCGTCCAATTATATTCAGGACTGCATAAAACAATTAAATCTGCATTACGCCATCCTTCAACCAATTGACTTTGAAAGGGGCTCAAATTTTCGGGACCAACATTTCCCTTCCCTATGGCAGGAAAATCAAATGTATCAAAATCGATTCTGGTGGTTTGAACTTCCGGATTTATCTGCAAAAAGACAGACTCAAGATACTGGGTAAACCGACTGGTAATACTATTCTGCCTTGGCGAGGCTGAAATTAAAAAAACACGCATGAACGAAATAACTGATGAAAGTTCATAAGAGTTTAAAACTGCAAATGCTGAGTATCGTTTTCTAATTCCAGTTTCCAGGATTTCCCATCAAAAACAAGGATATACAGGCATAAATTACTGTGGAGAAAATCTTCCATTTGAGACAACGGTCGACTCAATAACAGACATAGAAAAATACGCAACGCCCGCCCATGAATACACATGAGCAAAGTCTTAGCCGTTGAATTATTAACTTCACCGATGACAGTTCTTAATCTTTTTGCAACCTGATTCGGAGATTCCCCCATGTCAAAACTCCGGTCCAGAAGTCCTGCCTTCCAATCCTGTATCATCCTGTTATATACAATCTGTTCCTGAGGATCAATTCGGGTACCGTCTTTTATACCCCATGAAATCTCGTTCAAATCTTTCCTGATCTCATGGTGGATGCCCAAAGCCAAAAACTGCTCAACACTTTGATGGGTTCTGATTAAGGCAGAGGTATAAATTGCATCGAAGGATATGTGTTTGTAGGCTAAAAAAAAATCGTTCGCCTGACGAATGCCCCTGGCATTCAATGAGGCATCCAGACCACTACCTTGAATTATCCCAAGCCGGTTAGGTTCTGTCTCGCCATGCCTAACCAGATACAATTTCTTACTCAACAAATCGCTCATCGGGTAAAAGTAGAATAAAACCGCCCATTCAAGATGTTCTCCTATATTTGCACATCAAAAATCTGTCGCGAGTATGTCAATGGAGATGATTTCTTATTTGTTTTTTATTGGCCTTTTTGCTGCCACCTTTATCACTGGGATTTGGTTGGAAAAGTCTGACAAAGCAAGAGGAAACTAAAAAAATATAAAACTCTTAGATGCCAAGGCCTGCAAGTTTGCAGGCCTTTTTTGTGATTAACTCAAAGGGCCCTTTAAAAGCGATCCTTAAGTCATCAAAATAAATGTAACCACTTCTGTAACAACCCAGGTTAAATAGTCCTGTCTTTTTTGCAAGGCAGATTATTGGTTAGAATTACAGGGGAGGGACTCCAATAAATATTCGACTTTGACATTTGGGCAAAAAAATAAGGGCCACGTTTTCACGTGACCCTTACGCAATTCGTTAGGTTGAATTATTTCTTAATGAATTTAACTGTTTCTTTTCCTGTGGCAGAAGTAAGAGTTAAGAAGTAAACACCAGAAGCAAGCTTTCCGGTAGCAACTTCTACAGTTGGTTTGTCATAAAGAGAACCTTCCATTTCGCCGTTAGCTAACTCCTGACCAGTATGGTTACGGATTGAGTAAGTGTAACCACCTTCTTCAGCGATAGTAGCAGAGAAAGAAATTTTGTCAGAAACGAAGTTGCTTCCAACGATTTCAAGAGGGAACATTTCTTCAGGAATTCCGCCTTCAGAAAGGTTGCTTTCGTCGATAGCAGGAACTGCACGACGTCCGCCCTGAGGAACACCACAGATATCAGGAGAGTTTCCTGGAGGTGTTTGGATGATGAAGATGTTATCGATATCGTAAGAATCTGCTCCGCCACCGAAAGAACCAACGTTGGTTGCATCAACAAACTTGATAAAGTTTACTGCAGCGAAAGCACCGTTGATGTCATAGAAACCATCCTTACAAAGTGAAGTTGGAGCTGACCAGTTTGAACCATCAGGAGAAACTGAAATCAAAACAGTCTCTGGATAGTTAGGACATGGTTTGTTCTGCCAGGTAGTCTCATACATTTTGAAATCGTCGCCAGGAGCGTCGAATACAGTGTAAGGAAGTTGGAAACAAGCATATCCACCGAATCCGATAGACCAGAAGTTAAAAGTTCCGCTGATGGCATCACGTGAAGCAGGAGCTACAGCACCGCTGAATTCGTTGATGTTGGCAAGAGCGAAATTTTTACGCTGAGCAACGATACCACGGCCTGGGAAGTTACCCATTGCTCCTACAAACTGAGAAGCAACACCTTGAACGTGATCGCAAAGAGGATTAGGAGTTTCTTCATAATCAAAGTTAGCTACAACACCATCAACATCATATGCATCAGTTCCATCTCCTACGATCAATGGATTAGGATTGGTTTGGTCGGTAATCCGAACATATTTCGCTTTCATCAAAGGGCTGATGTCAAAGCTACCATTGTGGCAAGCGCTTCCACCTACCCAGTTGATTCCATCTTCAGAGAATTCAACTTTAGCAGTTTCAGAAACGTTTGGTGTACAATTTGGGTCACCCCAGGTAGTTTCGAATACAGTAACATCATCTCCAGGGCCGTTAGCGAACAAATCAGAATAAGCGAGGATGATAGAACCTCCGAATCCAAGACTTGCAAAGTTCATGTCACCTACGATGTCTGAAGCTTCAGCATTTTCAGCTAATGTTGCGATTGAACGGGCAGGAATAGGGTAACCAGCCTGAGGAGCTGGAGCTACTACTGCGTTAGGATCAAGTACACGAACAGGAAGCATTCCGAATCCACGGGCTGGGCCCTGCTTCAGACATACTACATCCCATGTACCAGCTTGGGCTGATTGCGTACCCAATGAGGCCAGAGCGCTCATTGCGGCGATTGCTAAAAGTTTTTTCATAGTTTTCTAATGATTTAAAGAATTGCGTTGGACAAAGATGAGACAGTTTTTTCAATACTTCCAAAAAACTTACATAAAAAAGTTAAAAAAATTTCACTCGCACCTTGCCAGAGCACAAAACCAATCTAAAAATTGTCCAATTTATTAACATCCACTTCATCTGTTCTTAACCCTGAGCTTCGGAAGAAAACTTCAGGAATCCACTGTAAACGGCCCTTTCTTCTCGATAAGCTTCCTGCAATATCAAGTTAACCCCTACTTTTTTTCTCAAAGTATCGCCAATTTCAACCCTGGCAAAAATTTATTCTAATTCTTACCTTTTTCTTGCATTCATTTTTACAGTCCAGGTCTTTGGCCATAAAAAGAATTCAAATAGCCCGGATTTTAAAACCTTTTATACCTTCGCATCAAAATTCAAACCATGGGAAAAGGAGATATTAAAAGTAGAAAAGGGAAACTGGCGAATGGCTCATTTGGAAGAACGCGACTTCGAAATGAGACTATGCCTAAAGTAGCCGCTGCGCCGGTTGCTGAAGAGCCAGCTCCAAAAGGAAAAACAAAAAAAGCGGCCAAGTAGCCGCTCTTGATAAAGCCCACGAAAGTGGGCTTTATTGTTTGTATCAAACTGTTACTCCGAAATCCCTTAAAGCTTCGTTAAGAGATACCTTTAAATCTGTGCCTGAATTTCGTGTCCCGATAATTAATGCACAAGGAACCTGATATGTCCCTCCCGGGAATTCTTTTGGGTAAGTGCCTGGAATTACAACCGACCTGGGAGGTACAATTCCTTTATATACCAAACCTCCTGGTTCCCTGACATCAATTATATGAGTTGACCCTGTAATAGTAACACCTGCACCAATAACGGCTTCCATCCCAATTTGTGCCCCCTCCACAATAATTGAACGAGAACCAACAAATGCTCCATCCTCAATAATCACCGGATTGGCCTGTAATGGCTCTAAAACCCCGCCTATTCCAACACCACCACTTAAGTGTACATTTTTCCCAATCTGAGCGCAACTCCCAACTGTCGCCCATGTATCCACCATGGTGCCTGAATCAACATAAGCACCTATATTCACATAGGATGGCATTAAAACAACTCCAGGTGCCAGATATGAACCGTATCTCGCTACAGCTAATGGGACAGAGCGGACTCCTTTGGATTCAAATCCGGTCTTTAATTTCATCTTATCATAGAATTCCAGAAAACCCGCTTCAAGCTTTTCCATCTTCCGGATCCGGAAATACATTAGTATGGCTTTTTTTACCCATTGGTGAACAATCCACTTTTCGCTTATCTTTTCTGCAACCCTAAGACGGCCATGTTCAAGCTCGTCAATTACTTCTTCAATTAAATGCTCAAAACCAGGCTGCGTCAGTCTGTTCTGATCCTCCCAAAGCCATTCAATTTGCTCTTTCATCAATTGTCTAAAAAGGCACAAGTAAATTTGATTCTTTTGAGCCAGCAAACCGAACCGTGAGAATACTTGTTGCTCATAGAAAAAAGCCCCCTTTTGAAACAAGGATATTTGAAAAAATCGGGGCCTGTCTGGCAATGATTCCTGACACTGAGGTTACTTGTGTTGGAAATAAAATTTCCGCTTCTGCAGGTACACTATTTAATAAGGCTACCAACAAAATCCGGCAAATCGCACTTTTTAATCAGAGTCCCGCTTATTCAGACTTTTTTCAATTCTTTAATTTGCTGAGAAAAGAAACACCGGATGTGCTGATCATTTGCAGCTCCGACCTGACTATTCCCGCAATTCTATATTCCCTACTTTTCAACTGCACCCTTATTTGGGATGTTCAGGAGAACCAGGCATTGAATTTCAAATACCAAAAAACATACTCTTCATTCGAATCGATTGTTCTACCTTCTATTGTTTCAACCTTAAGCAAACTGATTGCCAGATTTCCGCGTAAAATTTGGTTTGCAGAACATATTTACCTTAAACAATTAAAGGATTGGCCAGGACAAAAACAGGTTTGGGAAAACAAAGTAGCCCCATTTCGGAAAATACCTGCAACCAATTCTGAAGGAGATTTTGTGCTGTTTTCAGGAGTTATTACGAAAGAAGCCGGGATTTTTGAAGCAATACATTTCTTTTCCCATCTTCAAATGGCAGACAAAAATCTGAAGATGGTCATTGCAGGATTTTGTCCTGATCCCTGGCTTCGATTGGAATTGGCAAAATCTCAAAGTAAAATACATGGGTTGGTGCTAAAAGGAATCGATACCTGGTTAACAGGAGATGAAATTGCAGGATTCTGCTTCCACTGCCTGGCTGTTTTGGCACCCTACAAAGAAAGCCCGGCAAATTTTGGAAAAATTCCAACTAAAATCTGGGAAGCCCGGTATTTCGGGGTACCTGTTTTGGTCCCAAATGACAGCCATTTTCTTCTTCTCCGCGAAGATGGTTTCAATATTTCAGGCATCCAATTCAACAACGCTGACATCGGTCCTTTAAATATTCTTCTGACAGACCTGAAGCAAAAAGCATCAACCAGAAAACCAGACAATTCCGCCCTTTGGGATGCCGACGCTTTTATCCAACAATTCAGGAAGGAATTTGACGAATAAACCTTAACTTTTTTACCCAAGCACGTAAATTACCTGACCAGTTGGTGTCCAGCAAAGCAGAGTCTGCCCAGGCCTTCCTCATGAAAAACATTCCCACCCAAAACAGTAAAAAATTCGTTGCCCACATTCCATAAGGCACATCTACCACATTTTCCTTGCTCCACTTTTCCCCGGTAATTGAAAAGACGTAATACAGAATAAAAAACAGGATGGAGATAAGAACCGGAATCCCAAATCCGCCTTTCTTGATGATTGCACCTAGAGGGGCGCCAATTAAGAACATAATAAGACAAGCGACAGACTGGGTATATTTCCTGAATACCTCAACAGTGAATACATCTTTATCACGGGCATTGCTCCGTTTGCGGTCAGAATAACTCTCGGCAAAACTTTGGAGACTTCTGATTTGGTTTGATTTGTGATCCGAAATTCCTTCGGATCTTTCGGGCAGATGAGACAAGTATCTGTTACTTAAAGAATCCAAAGCCCCCTGTGACAATTTAATGGTTGCTGCAGGCCTGCCGAAAAAACTAAAATATGATTGAAAGTTCCGAATCAGACTTTCTTCCATTTGTTGCCCCTCTCTGGAAATAGAGTCCAGGTCACGATGTAACTCGTCAATGTTCCGCATGATTTTATTCGAGGAAAACAATTGAATATCTGTCCGGCTCATCTCGAAAGAACTCAGATTAAACACCAACTTGCTGTAAGCAAACTGATTGTGGGTAAATTGTTTCTCTGCATCTGGATATCTTCCCTGGAGTTCAGCAAAATTATTTCCCCTGAAAAGCTCGAGGATTAGGTACCGGTCATTCCAGATGGTGTACATTTTACCTGAATCTGCCAAAGTCAGGTTTACATTCCCCCGGTCTTCCTGGTGGTTGTAAATCATGATTCCCTTAATGGTAGTACCGTTGGGATCCTTTGAATTGATCTTTACGGAAAAGCCCGGAAGACCATAATAGAATGCTCCTTCCTTGATGTTGAATGCGGCTTTTTTCGTAGTAATGTCGTAAAGCAAACTATAGGCACGAAGATTTGCATATGGGACAACCCGGTTGTTGAAAAAAAAAGCCAGAACAGTTAAGCCACAAACGACAAAAAAAACGGGCTGTATTACCCGAATAAGCGAAATACCGGCTCCCTTAATTGCTGTCAATTCATTGTGCTCACTCAAATTCCCATAAGTCATTATACTCGACAATAAAATGGATATTGGCAAGGCAAGAGGAACCGAATTAATACTGAAGAAAAAAAGCAGCTCAGCGTAAGTTCGAAAACTTAGATTTTTTCCTACAAAATCATCAAAATACTTCATCATGAACTGCATCAACAGGATGAAGATGACCACGAATAAAGTCAGGACAAAAGGCGGAAAAAACGCCTTGAGGACAAGTTTATCTAACCGCTTGAGCATGCCGGGAATTTATTTTTCCCGGATTACAGTTTTCAGATTGGAGATAAGATTCTCCCACAGTTCTTCCAGTTCCTGTCTGTTAGTCATGGCAGAATAGTCGGTAATTTTTAAAAACGCTACTCTGGTGAGCTCACTTTTTTCAATCTCAAATTGAATATAAGATGGATCAGCCTGATCGTCCACTTCCTGGGCCTGGAACTGGAACCGAACCAATTTGTGTGGCTTATTATGGGTGAGTAAAGCAGGGTGATCTGCACCATCCCAAACCAGGTTCCATGCGTTTTGCAAACTAGGGGTTGCTTTTTCACAGAACCACTGGGAGAGACCAACGGGGGTACTGATAAATTCAAACAGGATTTTCGGAGAAGCCTGAAACTCAAATTCATTGGTGAATTTATATTTTCCCATATTGATCCATGGTGGTAAAAAAGGACGCAAAATTAAATTTTTAGATTTGAAATTTGCAATTCTAATTTCAAAAACGGTTTTTTGCACTCCGATTTTGGCGGGGTAGCTCAGATGGTTAGAGCGCAGGATTCATAACCCTGAGGTCAGGGGTTCGACTCCCCTCCCCGCTACAAACAAAAGCCCCTGAAAATCAGAGGCTTTTTTTATTTAAGAGGACAACCTGGGAGTCAATTTAGTCTTTAAAATCCCATTTTCATCTCATGGGCCGGAAATCACTGGCAAATGAAATTACTGAAAATCTGACTATTTTTTGGCAGAATCGCCAAGAACAAAATCAGGGGCTTTGTGTTTCCATCTTCGATGAGACCAAAGCCAATATGCCGGTTCCTTCCGAATATCTCTTTCGAGCTTCTCAATAAAAGTTTTTAGAATTTCTTCATCGTTGAAAGGTGGTCGGGCAATTTCTTCTATAATTATATTATACCTTCCCCTACCCTCTTTCTCCAAATTGGCATAAAAGACAGGATAGGAAAAAGACTTCGCCAACTTTTGCGGTCCCCTGAAGAAATAAGTCTGCTGGTTCAAAAAAGGAAACAAGAACGCATTCTCTGGGCCTGGAGTTTGGTCTGCAACCATGGCAATACCTCGCGGAATGTTTCTCCTCAACGCCTCAACTCTACCTATCTGAGGACTTGGAACCGGGAAGGCTCCAAATCTTGTCCGGATTCTCAGCATCAACCGGTCGAAAAATGTATTGGAAAGTGGTTTATAAACGGCATCAACCGGAAACGCCACATAAGAGCAATGGGCAGCAAGCAACCATTCCCAATTTCCATAATGGGGTGCAAGAGAAATAAATGAACCTCCTTGCTTCGCTACATTTTCTAAAAGCTCGGGATTTTTGTACGAAACCCTCTTCTGAAGCCCCTCCCGGGTAATGGTCATGAGCTTTATTGTTTCAACAACCACATCAGCCAAATGCCTGTAAAATCTTTTCTCTATTTCTTCAATCTCTTGATCGCCTTTTTCCGGAAAAGATGCCTTTAGGTTCCGGAGGACAATTTTTCTCCGATATCCGAACACATAATACAAAAAGAAAAATAAAACATCACTGATTCCGTACAGGATGAAAAAAGGAAGGCGGGAAATGAAAATAAAGAAATACAAACCGGCCAATTATCGCGATTGTCTTGGGTTTCCGATTTCGCCTCTGTCGTTGGGATCCATGCGATCAAAGTTATAGGTGGCGTTGTTTTCAAGAGCTTTTCTCCACTCTGTATTTCTAACCTCCCCAATTGCACTGCTGTGTAGCAATCTGTAATTCGCGTTTCCCCGGTTTTGCTGCACAAACACAAAAATCACATCATTTTGATGAACAGGGACTTCCAGGGTATAATAATACCAAATCTCGTAAGGAATGGTATTCAGGTTTTGCATTGCCTTACGATTTCTATCAGAATACTCATTTTCAACAATGTTGGGTTTCCCATATTGGAGCACTGTCCTCCCACGTTCCGTTTGATAGGCTTTCATGGTTTGAGTGGAGTACTTTTGATCTGCGAACAAAAGTAATTCCTGAAACTCCTTCAAAGCTCCAAGGGGGTTGCCTGAATTTCTTCTCTTCCAAAATTCCAGGAGGTAATTCCGGAGTTCTGTCAAGGTTCCTTTTTTTCCTAAATATGAAATGGTGGCTTGTTCAGATGCACGGGCAAGAGGCAATAAACTGGCTACAATATGACGTGCCTCCGATTCGGGAAAGCCCTCTACAAACAATTTGAATGATTTTTCTGAACCTTCACCTGAAGCTGTGGGAATATTCATTTCAACACCTGGATTGCTTTTCCGAAAGATCCTGTGCGATTGTCCAATAATTTTTCCAGTACTGTCCAGCAGCTCCCAAACAAGAAGGTAGGATCCTGAAGCCAATGTGCTTATATTGATTTCTGCTGTGTTTAACAGTACTTCCCTTGGCTGAATCTTTTTAACAAATCCAAAGTCTGTCGCTGTAATACCGGAAGACTGTTCCACTATCCGAACCCTGCTGACAAGTTTTGAGTTTACACTATATGCAGGAGCAAAACCATGGCCTTCTGCATAAAACCGAAGAACAGAGTCGGATTTGGAATAAAAATCTGAACTCCGGATTACCGTATTGGACTGATCAAATATTGCTTTTGAAGGGTCTAACTTTTGTGCATTCAGCAATATCAAATCGCTAAGGACTGGCTTTGATAAAGCATTAGGAATCAACACTTCAAAACTCAGTTTTTCCCGCGTGGTGTCTTCCGAATAGTGGTCAGAAACCAGCAATTCAACCTGGTATTTTCCGGCGGGCAGGTTTATGACTTTAGAGGATTGAAATGGCTGATCCAACTGCTCTTTTTCGGCAAAATTCGGGGTATTCAAATCAATTTTTTCTGCAAAAAAGTTTCTGGTGGAATCGTTTACTGCCAGAGCAAAAGTGGCCCGACCAAACCAGCCTTTTCCTTCATTTTTTTTTGGAATTAAACTTTTCCCATCTACTCCAAAAAACAACATCAGCCTCCCATTTCCCTGTGGAGCCGGAAAAACCGAAAAATCAACAACCGCGGAAATCCGGGACTGGGCAACAGAAAAAGAAATAAGGAAAAAAGAAAAGGCTAAAGCCGCAAAAAGTTGGAGTTTCATGGTAGAGCAATTTTAAGCAATATCTTGTTGAGAAAATAAGGTAGTCAAATTCCAGGACAAAACGTTTGAAACTAGTCCATGTTCCTATGCTACTTTTGTCGAAAATAATTAGGTTAATGCAGGTTAAAGGAACAGATGATATGGCAAAAAAGGCAGGTATTTTTGAAGTATTGGGTTATTATTTCCGAAAGCCAGACCCAACCCGACCCCATAATTTTAATCTCAGGGCGATGCATACCATCAACAAAATAAGCATTTTTATGTTCCTTGTTGGTGTGATCATTTTGATTGTGAAATTGAGTCTTCGATGAATCTGGAAGCGATTCGGATCTATTGTCTTGAAAAACCAGGGGTTTCCGAAGGATTCCCTTTCGATGAACGTGTATTGGTTTTTAAAGTCTGGGGGAAAATGTTCTTATTAACAGATGTAGAACGGGCTGAATCTGTAAATCTTAAATGTGATCCCGAATATGCCATCGAATTAAGAGAACGGTTTTCGTCGGTTCAACCTGGATATCATATGGATAAAAAACATTGGAATACCGTTCAGATTAAGGGGCCACATTCAGAAAAAGACCTGTTTAACTGGATTGATGATTCATATAATCTTGTTTTAAAAGGGATTCCCAAATCCAGGCAAATTCCGGTTTAGGTCGGCAAACAGACCATGTCCAAAAAAATTCTTGTCATCCGGTTCTCTTCAATTGGGGATATTGTACTAACCAGTCCGATTCTCAGATGCTTGAAAAGCCAGCTTGGTGATTCAGAGATACATTTTCTGACCAAATCCAAATTCAAATCCCTGGTAGAATTTGATCCGCATGTGGATAAGATTTTCGGTCTTTCCTCCAGCCTTGAGGAAATAATTCCCGCCCTGAAAAAAGAGAATTACGATTTTGTTGTGGACTTGCACAACAACTTTAGAAGCCGATGGATTCGTTTCAGGTTAGGAAAGCCAGGCTCTTCATTCCCGAAACTGAATACCTTGAAATGGATTTGGGTTCATTTGAAAACCAACCGGATGCCATCCAACCATATCGTTGACAGATACTTTAAGGCTACTGAAAAGTTGGGCATACAAAACGACGGAAATGGGCTTTCTTTTTACCCATGTTCTTGCGAACAACCAGATTCTACTCAAATCCCAAAATTATTTCAAGACGGTGGTTTTACCCTGTTTTCAATAGGGGGAACCCATTTTACCAAGCGAATGCCCGTAAAAAAGTGGATTGAATTATTTCCATTGGCGAAGTCACCAATTTGCATTATCGGGGGTGTCGAAGACAGAGAAACTGGTGATTTCATTGAAAAAGCGGGGCTAAAAGCAGGGATTGCCATTTGGAATTCGTGCGGCCAATTTTCAATTGGCGGTTCGGCTTGGCTGATCCAAAAATCTTGTTTGGTTTTCACCCATGATACGGGAATGATGCACATTGCTGCGGCTTATAAAAAACCTGTGGTTGCAATTTGGGGAAATACCAGTCCGCAATTGGGCATGTATCCCTACCAAACGCCCCATTTTAATATGGAAGTTGCCAACCTTTCCTGCAGACCTTGCTCAAAGATTGGCTTTGACAAATGTCCAAAAGATCATTTTAAATGTATGAATGATCAAAATACAAAAAATCCATTTCTTGTGGATTTCCTTGCAAACATTCCCAAATAATGGAGGAATTTGAAAACGCATCTTTTGCTTTTGCAGAAGTCTGGCTGCCGCTCGCACTTAACAAAAGTCTAACTTACGTTTATAAAGAAACCGATAACCTGCAACCTGGAATTCGGGTCACAGTTCCTTTGAAAGGAAAGCGTTTATACACAGCTTTTGTTTGGAAAACGGGTCTGGAAAAACCGGATGGTTATGAACCTAAGCAGATTCTGGATGTATTAGATGAATCGCCATATCTTGATCCTGTCCGCATCCAAATGTTTGAATGGATGGCTTCCTACTATTGCACCTCGATAGGCGAAATCCTGTTGGCAGCAATTCCATCCGGGGATCGGCTTAGCTCAGAATCTTTCCTCCACCTTCATCCTGATTTCGACTGGAAAACTGGACAGTGGTCGAGCGAGCAGGAATGGCTTTTCAGGTTCCTGGACAAAAAGAAAAAAATTGCGCTCGCAGAAGCAGCAAAGGCGCTCGGACCCGGGAAAAACTGGATGAAATGGGCCAGGGAACTGGAGATCGAAAAACAAATTTTGATTCTGGATGAAATGAGTCCTCCCATCCGCATTCGTGCCCAAAACAGGATTGTTCTGGAAGATTCTTATGCAAATGAAACAGCCCTAGACCTCCTGTTTTCTCAGTTTGAAAACAGTCCGGAAGAAGAAAAGTTCCTCCTAAAGTTTTTATCAGACTCAAGGTATAGTCCTGATTCCCAGCAAATCTGGAGTGTGGAGAAGGATAACTTCCTTAAATCCGAAGCTGAAAAAAAGGTGTTTCAGCGGCTCCGGAAGCGAGGTGTTTTCAGATTGGAAAAAGTTTCAATTCAACCATTTCAGGAGCTTTCCAAATCTGATATTGAAGCCATCAACCTTTCTAATGCGCAGCATGAGGCCTACCTATCTATTCAGGAAGGACTAAATATCGGGAAAATTGCACTTTTGATGGGGATAACAGGAAGTGGAAAAACTGAAATTTACATTCGGTTGATTCAGGACCAGATTATTCCCGGTGGTCAATGCCTTTTGTTACTTCCTGAAATTGCCATTACTGTTCAAATTGTTAACCGGCTAAGGAAAGTTTTTGGATCCAAATTGGGTGTTTATCATAGCAAAGCCAACCCACACGAAAAAATGGCTGTCTGGGAAGGCATCAGAACCGGGTCCCTGAAAATTGTAGTTGGGGTCCGGTCAGCAGTTTTTCTTCCCTTTACCAATTTGGGATTGGTCATCATTGATGAAGAGCACGATTCTTCATATAAACAAAATGAACCCAGTCCAAGATATCATGGCAGAGATGCGGCGATTTATCTGGGATCCATCTGGAAAGCAAAAATTTTACTTGGTTCTGCGACGCCTTCCGTAGAAAGTTATTTCAAAGCCAAATCCGGAAAATGGCATCTGGTTTTGCTTAATGAAAGATTTGGACAATCTGTTTTGCCTGATATCAGATTTGTGGACATGCGAAAAGCAAAACGGATGCAGGAAATCAAACTGGATATTTCGGATGAAATCCTGAATCAATTTCTGGAAATGAATAAAAACGGGAAACAATCCATTCTCTTTCAAAACCGAAGGGGGTATGCCCCTTATGTGGAATGTCAGGATTGTGGCTGGATTCCGTATTGCCCTTCCTGTGATGTATCGCTGACGTTACATCAGGCAAAAAAAAGCTTGAATTGTCATTATTGTGGGCACCAGACAGACGTTCCGCAATCTTGTATTGAATGTGGATCCGTTCATTTCGAGGCCCAGGGTTATGGTACAGAAAAACTGGAAGAATCTCTGGAGCATTTGTTACCGGGTTTCCGGATTGCCAGAATGGATCAGGATACAACGCAAAGCAGGAAGAGTTATGAGCAAATTCTGGGCAGAATGGCCAGCGGAGATATTGACATTCTTGTCGGAACACAAATGGTTACCAAGGGGCTTGATTTTGAAAAAGTAGGTTTTGTTGCAGTTTTTGACATTGACCGGGTTCTCCATTATCCGGAATTCAGAGCCAATGAAAGAACATTCCAATTGTTAAAGCAAATATCTGGCCGGGCAGGCAGACGGACAGAAAAAGGACTTGTTCTTGTGCAAACCCAGGTTCCATACCATCCTGTTTTTTCAATGGTGGCAAAAGATGAAACTGAGTTGTTTTATGAGATGGAAATCGGGCATCGAAAGGAATTTGGATATCCACCATTTACACGATTGGTTCGGATTACTTCAAGACATGCTGAAAAGGAACAGGCAGAGCAGGCTGCCAGGGTTTTATCAAAAGAACTATTAAAAGCCCTTGGTTCTGAGATGGTTTTGGGTCCCGAAGCCCCCCCGATTGCACGCCTCCGAAACCAATTCATATTCCATATTTTGATCAAAATTCCGGATAGCGTCTCTCTGTCCGGAATAAAAACCATCCTGAAGGCAAATCTTTTCTGGGTTGAATCTTTGAAAGAGTATCGAAAAGTTCAATGGATCATGGACGTTGACCCAAACTAAAAAGCATCAATCCAAAAACACATATTTGCACCCATGAAAAAAAAGAACCTGGGTACAGGGAATTCGCTCTCTCTGGTGTTAACAATCTGCCTTGCACTTTTTAACCTGGGAATTTTCGGATTGATTTTATTGTCAGGAAATGAAATAAACCGGGCCATCAGGGAAAATTTTGAGGTTCAGATTTTTCTGGACAAAAACATTGCCAAAGAAGAAATGGATGAATTGGAAAGTTATTTCCAAAAAGCTCCTTTTATTGCCCGGAGTGGAGGAAAATCACAGTATTCATTTGTCAGCAAAGAGGAGGCAGGACGTCGGTTTATGGAAGAAACCGGAGAAGATTTTTCTCAATTTCTGGGTGAAAATCCCTTGAGAGATGCATTTTCCTTAAAAATCAACCAGGCATACTTATCGTCTTCTGGACTCTCTATGATCAAATCCGGACTAAGCCGGCAAAAGGGAGTGTTTGAAGTTGTATATATCGAGTCGCTCATCGATTCCATTCAGGATAACCTAAAGAAAGTTTCATTGCTGTTCCTTTCTATTGCGGCTATGCTCCTGCTTACTTCTACCTGGTTGATTCGAAACACCATAAAACTATCTATTTTTTCGCAGCGCTTTCTGATCCGGACTATGGAGTTGGTGGGAGCCGAACCTTGGTTTATTCAACGTCCTTACGTGGTTTCCATGTTGGTTCGTGGAGTTTTTGGTGGAGGCCTTTCTGTTATCCTGATACTATTTGCCTTGCAAGCAGCTCAAACTTACGTGCCCCAACTGAAGCCATTGCTCATACCGGAAAAAACCATTCTGCTTTTGGTTGCTTTACCACTCTTTGGGGGAGCCATCGGCTCAATGAGTGCCTGGTTTAGCGTTAGACGTTTTCAGGGTCGAAAGCTCGATGAACTGCACAATTTCCAATAAAGACAAAACCTCCAAAATGAGGCTTAGTAAACACATAGATTTTGGGTGAATTTAGAGCAGGAAATAATATTTTCTCGTGGAATACCATTCCCCTTACACAAAAAAAAGGCTCAAATTTCTTTGAGCCTTTTTTTATACGAATCAGATACCGAATTCAGACTTGATTTCATTTACCCAATCCAGCTTTTCCCAACCGAAAAAAGTCACCTTTTTCTTTGTGGTCGTCCGGACTTCCGTTTTTACACCTCCGGTTTCACTCACTGTCACATAGTTAACCTCTTTGTCCATTTCATAACTTTCTCTTCCCATATGGCCGTAAGCCGCTGTTTCAGAGTAGATGGGATTTTTCAAACCAAACCTGTCAATAATTGACTTGGGTTTGAACAGGTTTTTAAATTTCTTTTCGATCCTTGCAGAGAGCTCGCCATCTGAAAGTCCAATGCAACAGGTTCCGTAAGTGTTCACATTAATTGATACAGGCTCAGCCACTCCAATAGCGTAAGACACCTGAACCAATGCCTGATCTGAAACCCCGGCAGCAACCAGATTCTTCGCCAGATGCCGGGCTGCATAAGCGGCAGATCTGTCAACTTTTGAAGGATCTTTCCCTGAAAATGCTCCGCCACCATGTGCACCACGGCCACCGAAAGTATCAACGATAATTTTCCTTCCGGTTAATCCAGTATCGCCATGTGGACCTCCGATAATGAAAACTCCAGTTGGATTGATAAAATATTTAATGTTTTCATTGAAAAGAGCCACGACCCTTTGAGGAAGTTTGGCCTTGACCCTTGGAAGCAAAAATTCATGGATATCAGCTGCAATTTTCACTGTCATTTCTTTGTCAGCAGCCACTTTGGAAGCAATATCAGACCCGGATGACTTTATAAAATCGTCATGTTGGGTACTCACCACAATTGCATCGATGCGAATGGGCTGGTTGTCGTCTGAATATTCTATTGTAACCTGAGATTTGGCATCTGGTCGGAGATAGGTCATTACCTTCCCTTCTTTCCTGATGGCAGCCAATTCCTTGACCAGCAAATGCGAAAGCTCTAAAGTGAGCGGCATAAAATTATCGGTTTCTTTGCTGGCATAGCCAAACATCATTCCCTGGTCTCCAGCACCTTGTTCTTTAAAAGCCCCTTCGCCTTCGTTCACTCCCTGAGCAATGTCGGGAGATTGGGAATGTAAAGCAGAAATGACCGCACAGGATTTAGAATCGAACATGTATTCATCACTGTTGTAGCCAATTTTTTCAACTGTATTCCTGGCTACTTCCTGAACATCAACATAGGCTTTGGTGGTAATTTCCCCTGCCAATACCACCAAACCGGTAGTTACAAGGGTTTCGCAGGCCACCCGACTGTCGGGATCCTGACTTAACATTGCGTCCAAAACGGCGTCGGAAATCTGGTCAGACACTTTATCAGGGTGTCCTTCAGAAACAGATTCAGAAGTAAATAAATATGGCATTGGTAAAAAAATTGAGGCGCAAAAATAGAATTTGAAATGGGATCTGCCAGAAACCTTGAAAATTATGTCAGGAATTGTCTGATTTTCTGGAGATTAAACTTGAAAAAGAAAAAGGGTTGGGATTTTGGGAAACAATACGGTTTCCTGGTTTCTCCAGTTTTTCACCTTCTGCTGCCGAATCAACTCTCCGGATGAAGTAAGTCCAAGTGCAAATGCAAGTCGGGTTTCCGGATGCAGGGTCGAAATCAAACTATCCCATAGTGCATTGTTACGGTATGGGGTCTCAATAAAAATCTGAGTTGCACCAGATTGTCTTGATTCTTTTTCAAGTTTTTGAATAACTCGAATCCGGTCATCCAATTTCTGTGGCAGATACCCATGAAATGTAAAATGTTGTCCGTTTAATCCAGAACCCATCAGGCCGAGAATTATAGAAGATGGCCCGACATAGGGGATTATAAGCCCTCCGTCCGCCTGAACTCTATCAATCAAAACACTACCAGGATCAGCAATTCCCGGACAACCTGCCTCCGACATAAGTACACCCTTGCCCACCTTCCGTAATAAAGTGAGCATTCCTTCAACACTTTGGATTGAGGTTTCCTTATCCAAAATTTCAAATTGAAGGCTGGAAATTGGAATCTCCAGTTTCAATGAAGCAATAAACCGCCTTGCAGTCCGGACATTTTCCACAAAATACAAAGAAGATTCGAGAAGGGCATTCCTGTGTTTTTCTCCAAACCAAAATAATGGGTCTTCATCTGAAATGGGTAGAGGAAGGAGGTGTAATTCCATGAGGCAAAAATGAAAAGGGTATCGAAATAACAGGTAAGATTTTAGTGGCTTCTTGTTGGAGAGCCAATTCCTGGCCGGAAATGCATTAAAATATACCATCCATAAAAGTGCTTTTATTCAATTAAATATAAAAATATTCATAAATCAAGAAAAAAACTTTACCTTTGGGATAGACGTAAAAAAGGGGGAAAACAAGGCACCAACTGGATTTGCTTGATCTGGATTTCCAGAAAAAACAAATCCGTGTGTTGTGTTTTCGATATTTCCTTTATTTTTACATCATCAATTTTCAAACAGACCTTACCTGGAATGAAACTTCACAAACTACGCAACTCTGCGCCCCTTTTGTTCTTCACAGTTGGGGTGTTGGGAATTGGTATTTTGATGGGAGCAGGATGGGCAGGAAAAGGACGGTCGAAAGAAGAGGATTTGATATTGATCAATTCAATAAAATTCAGAGAACTTCTCAGCCTTATCCATACAGACTATATTGACCAAACAGATACCGATTCACTTGCAGATGCAGCACTGGAATCAATTGTAGAAGAATTGGATCCACATTCTTCCTACCTTCCCAGAAAGGAGGTGTTTTCAGGAAATGTGCAACTGGAGTCAAATTTTGAGGGGATTGGTGCTGAATTTCAATTTATTGACGATACAATTTGGGTTTCTGGTGTAATAAAGGACAGCCCCTCCGAAAAAGCCGGGTTGAAATCAGGGGATCGGATCTTATCTGTTAACCATATTATGGTAAGTGGTGTAAATATTTCACCGCTGGAACTCACCCACCTGGTCAGAGGCCCCAAAGGAACTCCGGTTGTTGCAGGAGTGCTTAGGTCAGGGAACTCAGGCATCCTTACACTACAATTAACAAGGGACCGAATCAGGAGCAAGTCCATTGACTATTATGCGATGACGGGTTCTGATCAGGGTTATATAAAGTGTACCCGATTTACCCATTCAACTGCATTGGAAGTCAGAGAAGCACTGATGCATCTTCTGTCATCAGGCATGAAATCTCTCGTTTTAGACCTAAGAGACAACAGCGGGGGTTATGTTTCTTCTTCAATCAAGGTTGCAGATGAATTCCTTAGTGACAAACAACTCATCGTTTTCACCTCGGGGCGGAATCCTGAAAATAATACCAGAACTTATGCTACTTCATCGGGACTTTTTGAGTCCGGCAACCTGGTTGTATTGATCAACGAAAATACCGCATCCGCCGCCGAAATCGTTGCAGGGGCTCTTCAAGATCATGACCGTGCCTTAATTGTTGGAAGAAGGTCTTTTGGAAAAGGTTTGGTTCAGGCGCCGGTCACTCTAACAGACGGCTCAGAAGTTCGATTGACCATTTCAAGATATTTTACACCAAGCGGTCGGTGCATTCAGAAAGGATTTCAGAGAAAGAAACGTCAGGCCTATTTTAAAGAGTTTGAGACCAGGGCCAAAACAGGTGAATTTTTCCATTCTGACAGCATTCATGTTCTTGGCAAGCCAGTTTTTAAAACCGATGCAGGACGGAAAGTTTTTGGCGGCGGAGGAATAATTCCAGATGTTTTTTCTGCAAAAGACAGCCTCCTGTTCCCTGATAAAATAAGTCACTACGTAGATAAACCCGTTCTCTATGCCTTCTTGTTAAAATATGTAAACCAGAACCGCAAGTTGCTTGAGTCAATGAAACTTGAAACTTATACCCATGAGTTTCAACTTTCCGAACTGAATGTAAAACAATTGCGCCAGCATCTTACTGACTTTGGGGTTGAATTACCAGAAAGAGAATATCTAAAATTACTGCCAGCACTTGAATTATATATCAAAGCTGGTATTGCCAAGTGCAATTGGCAATATGACGGATTTTACAAAGTGTTGCTATCAGAGGACCCGGAACTAAAAAAGGCAAATTTTTATGCCCCCAGGGCGCAAAAAACCCTTCAGAATTTATCTTCCCGCCAATCTCCCTATTCATTGAACAAAATGCATTAACCCTATGAAATTCAATTTATTACTTACGCTCTGCCTGCTTGGCATCTGCGCAAATAGTAGAAGCCAGGCAAAGTTCAAATCCAGTACCGATTCTGCTTTCAAGGTAATAAAAGCAGAAGAGCAACACAAACTGGCTTCAATAGAACGACTTGTTGAGGCAACCAGGAATTTCGACTATCTTGAAGAAAAAAGGGATATTACCATCCTGGCCCCAAACAACAAGGCATTCAAAAGATTGCCTGTACAGACAATAGATTATCTGCTTAATCCTGAACATATACAGGAACTAACTGACTTGATTTCTTATCATGCCATAGAAGGAAAATTCACTGAAAAGCAAATCAGGGGTATGATTGAAAAGGGAGCCGGAAAAGCCACCTTCACTACCTTAGCAGGCTTTCCCCTAACTGCCTATCTGGACAAGGAAAACACCATCATCATCATGGATAGTAACAAACGAAAAATGAGGATGGTAGAGCCCAATTATTCAAGAGATGAACACATAGTCCATGTCATTGATGGAGTTATTTTACCTCATTCTGCTGTTTATTAAGTAGAAATCCTGCGACATTTCCATTCCTTTGTCCTAAACAATAAAAGGTAGAAATGTTGGGAATTATTGAAGCGGGGGGAACCAAAACAGAGGTTCGGACAGGAAATTCACAGCAACAGATTCAGGTGACGGGAAAGGGAATTAACCCCTACATTCAGAATGACGAAAAGATTAAG
>JBIPNA010000165.1:0-7578 GCA_044375665.1 Catalimonadaceae bacterium | reverse complement strand
TGGGCATCCAAAGCTCCTTTCCAAACCACGACCCCTGTGCTGTTGAAAACCCGGAGGTGGTGGTTTCCTTCCTGTGCACTTTCAACAATGAGTTGTACATGCCCATTGCCCGGATTTGGGTACAGCTCCAGTTTGTCGCTGGCTGAAAGCACAGGCTCATCCACCTGTGTGCAAATCACAAATGTTACTTTGACAGAATCGCGGAAGGTACAGCCATTGGTGGTTTGTACCTGAACCCAATATGTACCAGAGCTTCCAACAGAAAGGGTAGGAGAAGAAGATTGGTCAAACCAGGAGTAGCTGGTAAAGCCAGGGCCGGCATTCAATATGACGGGTGTTCCGATACAGGCAAGAGAGTCGGGGCCCAGGCTTAGGGTATTGACTTCTTTGGTGATCGTAACCAGATCGGAAGCACTGCAACTTCCGGATGTTACTGTCCAGGCAAAAGTGTTGGTACCAGGTCCAAGATTTGTGATTTCAGATACCGGATTGCCAGGCTGGGTGATGGAAGCCGTACCGCTCACAACAGACCAAACACCAAATCCGCTGACAGGTGCTACTCCGTTCAGGAAAGTAGAGCTACCGCAAACAACCCGGTCGGTTCCGGCATTGGCAGTGACATTGGATGGAGTGGCATTAAGCGTTACTTCATCAAAAGAAGCAGGGCAAGGTGCATTGCTTAATGTCCACCTGAAAATATTCGCACCGTTCCCAAGGCCGACAACCGTAGCATTTGGGCTGGAAGGATTGGCGATTTGCCCTGAGCCGGAAACCAGGGTCCAGGTTCCAACGGCATTCCCCGGATTATTTCCGCTCAAAGTGCCCGACGAACCACAGATATTCTGATCAGCACCCGCATTGGCGGCAACCGGGTTGGTAACCACAGTGATTGTGACCTGGTCTGAACTTGGCGGGCAGCTTCCTGTTGTGACTGTCCAGGAGAAAACATTAACACCGGGGCTTAAAGCTGTAACAGAAGTTTGGTTACTTGTAAAATTCGTGATGTTTCCGCTTCCCTGGACCAGAGTCCACTGGCCATTTCCAGTTCCAGGGCTGTTTCCAATCAATTGAGTGTTTGTTCCGCAAATGGTTTGGTCTGTTCCTGCATTTGCAGTTACTGCAGAAAGGGTTGTAGTAATACTCACCTCATCGATACTGGAAGGACATGGAAAATTGGTAATTGTCCATCTGAACACGCTGGTTCCATTTCCAAGTCCGGTTACTGTGGTATTCGGGTCTGAAGGATTCGCAATAGTTCCCGTTCCTGAGATGAGACTCCATTGGCCAACTCCGGTTGCAGGTACATTTGCCAGTAGTGTAGCGACTGAAGTACAAAGATTTTGATCGGCTCCTGCATTTGCCAGTGTGACGGCAGAAATTCTGGAGACAATGACTTCATCCGAACTCGGAGTACAGGCACCTGTTGTGATGGTCCAACGGAAGACATTTTCGCCAACTCCCAGATTGGTGACTTCAGAGTTAGGGGCATTTGGGTTTGTAAATGTCCCGGTCCCGGAAACAACCGTCCAAAGGCCTGTTCCATTTCCAGGATTATTGGCCGATAATTGGGTAGTGGTGTTGCAAAGTGCCTGGTCCTGACCTGCATTCGACAGGACAGCATTTATGGTGGTCGAAATTACAATTTCATCTGTGCTTGCGGCACAAGGGGCATTGCTTACAGTCCACCGGAATGTATTGGCACCAGCACTGAGTCCCACCACCTGGGTTGTCGGACTCGAAGGATCCTGAATAAGTCCAGCCCCGGCAACCAATGTCCAAACCCCCGTTCCCACAGAAGGTGTGGAAGCTGAAAGCTGTGCTGTTGCTACACAAAGATTCTGATCCTGACCTGCATTGGCTACTGATGGGTTTGCAACTCTGCTCAATACAACATCGTCAACAGAAGGAGGGCAATTGCCATTGGTTATGGTCCATCTGAATACATTGAGGCCAACCCCAAGTCCGGTTACCGTTGAATTTGGACTGGAGGCGGCAGAAATAGTGCCTGTTCCTGAAATCAGACTCCATTGACCTATTCCGAAAGTGGCCACATTTCCGGCAAGGGTACCATTGGAAGAACATATGTTTTGATCTGCACCCGCATTTGATATGGTGGCATTTCCCAGATTGGTCAACGTCACTTCATCAGAAACAAGAGGACAAGGTGCATTGGTGATGGTCCACCTGAAAACGTTGGCTCCATTGCCCAGGCCGGTAACCGCTGAATTTGGATCAGAAGGATTGGCTATTTGCCCGCTTCCTGAAACCAGGGTCCATAAACCGGTTCCGAAAGAAGCCGGCGTTGCCTGCAAAGTCCCGGAACCGCCGCAAACGCTGGCATCTATCCCGGCGTTGGCCTGTTGGCTTAAGACCCTCGTGATTACAACTGTGTCTTTTGTGGCTGGACAAGAACCATTTGAAATAGTCCAGACAAACAAATTAAGTCCGGTTCCAAGCCCGCTTACAGAAGCATTCGGCAAAGAAGGATTTGAAACCACACCTGCACCAGATAATAAGGTCCAGGTTCCGGATCCGGTTCCTGGGGCATTTCCCTGAAGCTGAGCCTGGTCGCTACACAAGATCTGGTCCGATCCTGCCTGTGCCTGAACTGAAGGGGTAACGGAAACCTGTATATCGTCCTGCGAGGCTGGACAGGTTCCGTTGGAGGTTGTCCATCTGAAAGTATTCACCCCTGAGCCAAGGCCGGTTACAAGGGTAGTATTTTGCGTCGGAGTTTGAATTTGTCCGCTTCCTGAAACCAGGGTCCAGAGACCATTGCCGACAGAAACCGGTGCTGCCGATAAAGTGGCGCTATTACCACAAATCGTTTGATCTTGTCCTGCAGAAGCGGGAGTAGGTGCAACAGATCGGTTGATGGTTACAGTATCCCTGCTGGGAGGGCATCCGGTGGTACTCAATGTCCATATAAACCGGTTTATCCCTGATCCTAATCCGGTAACGGTTGAATTTGGCGAATTTGGCGAACCAATAACTCCGGTTCCCTGAAACAACGTCCATGTCCCGGATCCCCCAGTTCCCGGTGCATTTCCTGATAAAGTGGTAGAGACAGCGCAGATGTTTTGATCGGCTCCGGCGTTGGCAATGGTTGTAGGTCCGGTATAAGTGATGGTTACATCTGATGTCGATGTGGTACAGCTTGTTGCAACGGTCCACCGGAATACGTTTGCACCCAGTGCAAGTCCGTTTACGGTGGTTCCCGGAGCATTGGCATTGGTGAAAACGCCATTTCCGGAAACCACAGTCCAGGTGCCGGTTCCGGAGGAAGGCTGGTTCCCCTGAAGCGTAAACGTCGGATTGCAGGAAACCGAATTGGGGCCGGCATTTGCCTGGGTAGGCGGTGCGCTCAGGTCTACAGTGTATTCTTCAATTTCTCCTGAAGTATAGGGACCCGCAAAGCATGGGTCTGAAGAACTTCCAGCGGCTCCGGTCACTACATACATTACCCTCAATACACTGTTTCCGGGTGTAGCACTTGAAGGAATCAGGATGTTTTGGGAAAATGCTCCGGAACCAGCAGTGGGTGTCAGGATGTTTTCACCTGCATCACTGAAATCTCCATCCCTGTTGAAATCGATCCAGGCAATTTTTGTAGCAATGGTGGAAGGAGAAATACCATTGATGCCTAATGGATAAGTTCTGCCAATACAAAGAGGTGTGCTGAGACTCCTGAAGTTTTGGTAAGACCCGTCCAGGGGGCCGGTGGTACTTGAATTGGAAATGTTCCCTAAACTGAAAAAAGAAATCCCACTTCCTCCAACCTGATTGGGCTCCTTGTTGGTAATGGGGGTGGCACACTTTACAGTAAATTGAGCTGGGGTGGAATTGGCAGGGGTGCAGCCCGGTACAGTTACAACCCCACGAACGAAAAAGACATCATCGGTAACTGCCGTAACAAAGAATGTATCTGGTAAAATGGCATTGGCAATACCGGCATTTGTATACGTAGTTCCATCAAAAGAAACCTGCCATTGAACTGTAGCTCCGGGAGAACCACCAACAATATTGAGCACAATTTTACCATTGCTGACAGTTTCAGTAAGGTTGGCCGTTGCGGTTCCCCCAACCGATGAACAACCGGCTTGTGAAACACAAACACGAAAATATCCGAAACTTTGTGGAGCGTACCCATAAACCCTAAAGTACACATTTTGGCCGGGAGTAAGCCCGGAAAGGAACAAGGTTTCTCCCAGCCCTGCGACACTGTCGTCTTTACAACCTATAGAAGCCAGACTTGCACAACTTGTTCCTGTGAATGCCTCAATGACCGGGTCGGACGTGCCTATGTTATCTACAAAAATCCGGATTGAACTTGTGGTGGGCGTAACCACAAACCATACATCATTAGCGGTAGTGGAAGTAAATCCTCCGCAATTTATAGGTGCCTGGCTTTGGGTCGCTCCATAGGTCATGAAGGTAGAAAGAGAGCAACCCCCAGGAGCTGAAATGGGCAATGAAATGGCGTTGATACATGCATCATTGGGTGGAGGAACAGCCCGAAAAGCACAAAATGAAAATTCTCCACCACCGGGTCCCGGGTCGGCATGATAAATCCGGACAAAAACCGTCGTACCTCCTGTTAAGTTCAAAACGGTGTCTTCCTGAACTCCTGCGACTGTCCTATCTAAACAAGCCCGACTGGTTAATGCCGTGCAGCTTCCCTGGAATATTTGCATGGCTCCGTCAAAAGTGTCGGTTCCATTCAGCCTGAAAACATAATTCCCTGTTACGGATGCAGTAAAAGTGTACCAGACATCGTCATCGGGGAAGCCTGTACAGGCTGCATTTGAGGAGGGAGTGGCAGTTGTGGTACTTCCAAATACCAGATTACACGATGTCAGGGAAGCGTTAGTATAGGGAATGGCATTGGAGCAATTGTCACCTGCCTGGGTTGGGGTAGCCAACCGACGTACACAAATGTTGAAGTTTCCAGTGGCACCTGCCCATCCGTACACCCGTACGAAATACGTTTGCCCGGGAATCAGGGTTCCTGGTGCTAATTTCTCGATGGCGTTTGCCGCGGTTCCATCCGAACATCCAAGCGAAGTAAGAGCTGAACAAGAGCCGGAAAAAACTTCCAGAACCGGATCAAATCCCGGAACCGGTGCTACAATAACCGAATCGGTGGATTGACTTGCAACAAACCGGTACCACACATCCGGCGCAGAATTTGATGTTCCTCCCAGGCAGGTTGCGGGGGGAAGACTCTGGGTCGCACCTGTATTGTTGGTGAACGTGGCCGAACAGGTTGCATTCACAGCCAGCAAGGTCGAGTTAACACAAACATCATTTACCGGCGCGACAGTGCCGGCCATAGACTTGGCGCAAATGGTAAATGTACCCTCCGATCCGTTAAATCCATAAACCCGTACAATGTAGATCTGGCCCGTAATCAACGTTCCTGGGGCCACTTTTTCCGTGGCCAAACTGTTGGTTGGATTATCGCTGCAGGCCAACTGGGTAAGGGAGGTGCATGGCCCTGAAAAAATTTCAAGAACGGGGTCAAAGTTTCCTGAAGGATCTACTATAACTGAATCCCCTGGAGAAGTAGCCACAAATGTATACCAAACGTCATTCGCAAAAGTTGATGTGGCTCCAGAACAAGCCAGGGGTTGAAGGTCCTCGTCTGCCCCGGTTGTATTTCCAATGGTCCCAATGCATCCTACAGCAGGAGTGAGGGGTGAAGCCTGACCACAAACATCATTTATCGGGGCGGTCGGGCTGTTGGTTTTGGCACAAATCCCAAATCCGCCGTCTATTCCATTCCATCCATAAACACGAACATAGTAAGTGATGCCAGGAATTAAATTGCCCGGGGCAAGTACCTCTGTAGCGCCACCATCGATTGGGTTATCAGAACAGGTTATTGGAAAAAGGCCGGCACAGGTGCCTGAAAATAATTGGATAACCGGATCGAATCCGCCAGTTCCCTGGACCGAAATAGAATCTGTTGCGCCTTGTGCCACGAAGGAATACCATACATCTTTTGCCGTACTCGAAGTAGCTCCCCCACAGGAAACAGCTGCAAGCGATTGACTTCCGCCGATGGTATTACCTGCGGTTTCAAAGCAGACCGTCCCCAGGTTGAGAGGGGTGGCAAATACACAATCGTTGTTGGTTGGAGTCCCAAGAATCGTGGTATAGTCAAAGCCAAAATCAATAAAAGAGGTACTGGGAAGACCTGTTGTTGCATTAAAACTGCTTCCCACCAAAGCCTGATTCAAAGGAGCAGAAGGTCCGGTTGTTGCCGTCAGGTAATAAGTTGAATTGGAGCTGGCTGTATAGGCTACTTCCACAACAAGGTTCTGGCCCTGAGGCAGCATGACCAGGTTATTTACATTAATTGGAACAAAACCGGTTCCGGAAATGGTATAGGATGAACTGAAAAATACAGTGGTCAAATTATCATAAAATGTTGTTCCACTGCCTGGGAATACAAAGTTCCCGGTATACCCCATCTTTATCTGAAGGTTTGTAACTGTTACTGAGCTACCACCAACCAGGGTGGACTTCCGGAAATATATTCTGTCGATCACCCCTGTTGGTGGGCTTTGAACATCAGAGGCCTTGTAAATGACCTGGAACTTTTGAGCAGATTGGAAAAAACCAACATTTGAACCTGACGACCCACCCTGCTTGAAATAGGTTTGTCCAAATGACTTTTGATCCCAGAGGAAAATTATACTTAATATACTGAGGGTCAGAAGTTTGATTGCATTTTTTTTCATTTTATTGCGGCTAAGGAGATCCAAAATTCGATTAAATGTCAGTTTCTGGCAAGAATGTAAAGAAAATGTTGTGTTATTAAATGTTAAATGGTATGCGTTTTCCTCCGATGGAGAAATAAATTATTGGTTATTAATGAGTTGTTTCTGGTTTCAGGATTCCGGAAAGTTTGACTTTCTCTCCGGATTATATTGTAAGGTTGCAGGAGATTTTTGTTTTACTCCGTATAAAAACCCATCTAACTAAAATTCAGCTAACAATTTGGTCTTCAAAGCCTTTTTGGAATATTAATTTCAGCTCCCTATTCTTGGGCTTCGATTTCCAGCGCTTTCAATGAGATTATTTTATATCGCAACCCTGATTACAGGGTTTATTTGGCTTTCTGCCTGTAAAAAGTCTGAATCTCCTGCTCCGGTTCAGGAGGAACCTGCCATTTTCGGAGCAGTTTATGCTTCCTGGCCTGAGGGTTTTGAAGCAGGTACCAAAACAAGTTATACCTCCGGAAATGTAACCCTTACAACCGGCTCTTGGAACTTGTCTGATGCTTTGATCGGGAATTCCACAAGTGACCGGAAATTTGGATCCAAGTCTGTTCGTGTACAGAATTCCGGAACCCTCTCATTAAATTTCAACCTGACCAATGGTGCTGATTCTGTGCGGGTTTACCATGCCAAATATGGTACCGATGCAAACAGTACCTGGGGGTTATGGTATTCCACAAACAGCGGTTCTACATGGACCCAGACCGGAACAACCATCACCACAAGTTCAACAACTTTGAATCTGGCGACATTTGTAATGAATCTGACTGGAACTGTCCGGTTTCAAATCAGG
>JBIPNA010000164.1:0-7596 GCA_044375665.1 Catalimonadaceae bacterium | reverse complement strand
GGGTTTTTTTAATTTTCTACCTGCAAATTATGACAATGTGCTTGGCGTAACCATGACCGACACAACCGACCGGATTTTCTGGGCAGCATCTGTCAACTACAAACTGGATCTGGCAGCCCCCGGAGTTCAGGTTTTTGGAATCCAGACAAATGGAAACTATGGCTGGGTAGAGGGCGGCAGTTCAATGGCTGCTCCTCAGGTAGCCGGTGCCGCTGCATTGGTCAGGGCGAGATACCCTGAATTGTCAGGGATTCAGGCAGGTGAAATTTTACGGGTTAATACAGACTCCATTTACGGGATCCCGGGAAATGCATCCTACAGGGGCCTTGCTGGGAAGGGAAGGCTTAACATATGGAAGGCCCTGCAAAAAATCCAATCGGTCTCCCTCCGGCCTGTTGAAATTCGTGTGAAGAACAAATATGGAAGAGCTGCTCAGGCGGGTGATTCCCTTAGAGTTCAGATCCGAATGGAAAACTACCTTGACCCGGTACCATCCTATTCGGTGAATGTGTTTTCTTCCGACACCCTGCTCAAAATTCTTACGCCATCCTTGACATTCCAGAATATCGGCACCATGGTAAACAAGTGGCTTGAAATTCCTTTTCAGGCCATCGTTTCATCAGGCCTGATCGCAGCAAAAGAAGTGCCGGTCCGGGTGAAAGTAATGGCAGGAAATTACCAGGATGAAAGATGGTTTTTTGTTCGCCTGGATAACCAAATGATCCGCCTTGACACCAATTCTGTAGATGTAACCATTCCGGCCAATGGTCGCTTGGGATATGGCGACATTTCAAATACAGCAGGTGCAGGAATTCAATTTAAGGGAGTACAATATTGCGGGGATGCAGGTCTGATGATCGGTACAGGGCCTGGAAAGGTGTCAAATTGTGTATACGATACTGCCTTGAATGATGTCCATTTTCGAGCGGTTAACCGAATCCGGTTTGTTCCATGGCCAGAAACCGATGAGCACGCAGTCGTTCATATGAACGATTCGGGGGCCGGGTCAAATGCAGTGGGTCTGGATATTAAAGCCTCCTTTTTTGAATCTGCCTCCGGGCCACTTTCAGGGACGGCGTTTTGCAATTACCATATCCGGACAAAAAATACACAAATCCTGGACAGTTTGTGCGTTGGTATGTATACAGATTGGGAAGTTGAGAACCTGAATGCCAATTTCGTGAACTGGATCGATAGCCTTCGATTGGGCTATACCCAGGGAAAAGCATTTCGCCACAGGTTTGCGGGTACTCAGATTTTAAATCCCGGAGAACCCCAGTTTTATGCAATTGATGCACTTCCAAATACCCAAAATGGAAATATTAACCTGTTTGACGGTTTTTCAATTGCTGAAAAATGGAAAACCATAAGCAGCGGAATTGGAAGATCAACAGCCGGTCAGGGCAATATTGGAAACAATGTAGTCCAGGTTACAGGCATCAAATTGAGAAATATTGAGCCCGGAGGGAGCAGAAAAGTAAGCTTTGCCCTGGTTTTTGCTGATAGTTTGCCAGAATTGATATTGAAGGCAAGGGCCAATCTCAACTATTTCCGCCAACAAAATATCAGCCCCTCCCCTGGCCCCCAGGTAGTAAAGTTTTGTGAAGGAGATACAGTCCGGATCCCCATCAGCGGAACCTGGGGTCAGTTAGCGGCCGTTTTTGGTGATTCTTTGGCTACTGTTCCCCTTACAACCCAGGACGGCCTGATAACTTCATTTTATTCAGATTCCACCTTGTTTGTAGCCGGTATGGATTCCCTTTTTCCTGGTCCACGAGCCCGGATATCGGCGTTTGAATTCCCCAGGCCTGGTTCCCAATTTGAATTCCAATCCATCCTTCCCGGAGATTCGGTTTTTACAGATAGTACTTTTTGGGTCCAGGCAGCCGATACTTCCAGCCAATGGAAAAGACGTTGGTTCCTCAATGGGACTCAGCTTTCTGACACGACTTTCAGGATTGGCCTGCAAATTGATTCATCTGGTGATTTTAATATTTGCCTGGAGCAAACGGGAAGAATATTGGGCTGCCCGGATACTACATGCCGGAATTTAACCGTATTTGATGTTGTTTCCCGATCCCCGGGCCTGAGCAGACCCGATTTTCGGTTGTATCCAAACCCTGCTTCAAACGAATTGCGGATAGAATCGCCAGTTCCCATCAATTTAATTTGTCTCAACATGCTCGGGCAAAAAGTAGGCGAATCAAGAATTGAGGCGGGTTACCATCTATGGGAAACAAAAAATCTACCACCGGGTTGGTATTATTTCCTGTTGTCGTGGAAGGATGGGCAGAAAACCTTTCCTGTCCGGATCAGGTAGTCTGAAAAAACAAGGCTTAAACTGATTTAGGATTCAAACCAAGGAGTCCCGATTTGGTTTTGTAGGTTTGCTTCCTTAATTCTGTTCATGAAAACGAAAGGCACTGTAACCAACAAGGTAAATATTATTACACTTGGTTGTTCTAAAAACCTGGTAGACAGCGAAAACCTATTTACGCAACTGAAAGCCAATCAGTTTGATGTAGAACACGAAGGAAAAAAAGACGACGCGCAAATCATTATTGTCAATACCTGTGGTTTCATAGACAATGCCAAACAGGAATCTATTGACACCATCTTAAGATATGCCGAGGCAAAAGATCAGGGAATGATTGACAAGTTGTATGTAACAGGTTGCCTTTCTGCCCGATACAAGGATGACCTGGAAAAAGAAATACCATTGGTAGATGCCTTTTTCGGGACAAATGAACTGCCCCGGCTCCTGAAAACACTTAAGGCTGATTATAAAAAGGAATTGTTGGGAGAGAGATTGATTACAACCCCGGCACATTTTGCCTATCTGAAAATAGCAGAAGGCTGTGATCGTCCTTGTTCATTTTGTGCAATCCCACTTATGCGTGGTAAGCATATAAGCTTCCCCGAGGAGCAACTCATTCTTCAGACCCAAAATCTGGTGAAAAACGGAACCAAAGAAATCATCCTTATTGCTCAGGACCTTACCTATTATGGATTGGATTTGTACAAAAAACGTGGATTGGCCGACTTGCTTAGGAAGCTTTCTGACGTGGAAGGGGTGGAATGGATCCGTTTGCAATACGCTTATCCTTCCGGGTTTCCTATGGATGTCCTCGATGTTATCGCCGAGCGACCCAACATCTGTAAATACCTTGACATGCCACTTCAAAGCGGATCAGATCAGGTTTTGAAGAGAATGAGAAGAGGAATTACCCGCCAAAAAACAGAAGAACTGATTTCAGAAATCCGTAATAAAGTCCCGGGAATTGCGCTGAGAACCACGCTGATTGCAGGACATCCGGGAGAAACCGAAGCTGATTTTGAAGAAACACTCGATTTCATTTGCAGAATGCGTTTTGATCGTCTTGGTGTTTTCACCTATTCTCATGAAGACCAAACCCATTCCTACACCATGGAAGATGATGTCCCTGAAGATGAGAAGCAACAGCGCCTGGATGATTTAATGCTGGCACAGGAGGAAATTTCGTTCGAACTTAACCAACAAAAAGTAGGTCAAACCCTAAAGGTCCTCATCGACCGAAAAGAAGGGGACTATTTTATTGGCAGAACTGAATTTGATTCGCCTGAAGTAGACAATGAAGTATTGGTTCCGGTAAAAGGAAATCAGTTGCCAATTGGGCAATTTGCTCAAATTCGCATCCGTGAGGCAAGTGAATTTGACCTTTACGGAGAAGTCGCAAAATAATTTTCTTTTGCTGGTTGCCTAAATTATAGAAAAGGCTACCTTTGCAGCCCCAAAAGGGATGGCCGTAGCGCAGCCAAATGTCGATTCATAACTGAGGAGACATTCATAGCTGGTTGAGAAACCTTAAATCGGGGTGTAGCGTAGCCCGGTTATCGCGCCTGCTTTGGGAGCAGGAGGTCGCAAGTTCGAATCTTGCCACCCCGACAAAAAAAAAGCCAATCCTGGAAAGGGTTGGCTTTTTTTTGATCAGTTACGACCCGAAAAAGAAGGAATTGCTCAAGTTTGAATCTTACTGCTTACCGGGTTTAGGCTCCATTCAAAAATAAACTCCAGGCTTCTCACGAAAATAACCTGGAGTTTAATTCATCAAAACAGGAGGGTTCTCCCCACTTCAAAACCAGAAACGGCCTTTAATTAAGAGTTAACCCTTTTCCTCCAAAAGGATATAAGGGATAACGGTTTTACGCCAGTTGTCGCCATAGTAGCGCTGAGCCTGATCTTTGGCCAACTGGTAAAAACTATCCCATTGTGTGGGATGCAAAGTCTGACATCCTTCACTGGACGTAGAACCCAGTGCACCTTTGTGGATATTGATGCCAAACATTCCCTGTTGCACACCTTCTTCACCGTCCCTGCGAACCTTTACAGGTGCAAGACGCTGGCAAATGGCAGGGTAACTTCCCTTTTTACCCCGGTGAATATCAAATTTGTGCGACAGGTAAAGCCCTGGCTCCAAAGTAGCCATTCCTTTTTCGGATGGCGTCTTCGGTCTTTTTACAGAGGGATCTGTATTTGCGTTAAAAGAAGCAAAAGCGGAAGGCGAATACACAAAAATGGCATCATCATAAATACCGATATCGTTTGTAGTCGGATCTCCCATGGTTTTTCGGTAATAGCCTCGAATGCCCACGATAAACATTGGAAAAGGTTCCAGTTTCCGCTTGAAAGGTTTTAATAATGCCAATAGCTCCTTGGAACTAAGGCGAGGTCTGGTTTGAGGTACTTGAACAGGCATTGTATCGAATAAAAAAGTTGCTTACATATCCACAATCACGCAACGGTTGGCGAGAATATCCTCTTCAACGGTCTTGAATTTTACATCTCTTTTAACTTCACCGTTGAAGTAACGGACAGAGACCCGGTCATTTCGATTAGCGATGCGTTCTGAACGAACTGGCTGGGCCTTGGGCATATTGAGCATTTCATCATCCATGCCCGGACCACTGGCAGAAAGGGCTGGTTCGGGTTGACGACTTTCTTTTAAAACAGGCTTAGGCTCCGTACGTACGGGACGTTCAGGCATTGGAGCTGGCTCTTCCGCGTGAATGTTTGCTTTAAGCATGAAAGATACTAAATCCTCATTCACTTTGAACACAAAAGTCTTAAACAAATTAAGCGCTTCGAATTTGTAAATCAAAAGAGGGTCTTTTTGTTCATAGACCGCATTGTTGACCGACTGCTTCAGATCGTCCATATCCCGGAGGTGTTCTTTCCAAAGCTGGTCAATAAAAATTAGTGTGGATTGCTGCTGAATGGTTTTTACCAATTCATGTCCTTCATTTGCAATTACTTTCTTCAAAGGGACGGCAACCTGGATAAAACGCTTGCCATCTGTTACCGGGACCAAAACATTTTCAACTTTTCCACCCTGCTCTGCATCAATCTGACGAAAAACGGGCAAAGTAGCTTCCTGAATTTGCCGACAACGTTCCTGGTATATTTTGCTTACCTGGGAATACAATCGGGAAGCAATGGATTCTTTCTTTTCATTTTTGAAAGAGGTCTCATCTATCTCTGGTATGTATGCAAAATTGTGCTGACATTCCATTTGAAACTTCTCAAAATCAAGCTGGCCAACTTTATTGGCTTCAACAAGATTGGAACATGTATCCCAAATCAGATTTTGAATATCCAAATCCAAACGGTCACCAAAAAGTGCGTTCCGGCGGCGGCGATATACAACTTCCCGTTGTGAATTCATCACGTCGTCGTATTCAAGAAGTCTTTTCCTGGTTCCAAAGTTATTCTCCTCTACCTTTTTCTGAGCTCTCTCGATGGAGCTGGTAATCATAGAGTGCTGAATAACTTCACCTTCCTGAAAACCCATCCGGTCCATAAGTTTGCTTATCCTTTCAGAACCAAACAAACGCATAAGATCATCTTCAAGACTTACAAAAAACTGAGAGGATCCCGGATCACCCTGGCGGCCTGACCGGCCCCTAAGCTGCCGGTCAACCCGGCGTGACTCGTGACGCTCAGTTCCGATAATGGCCAATCCCCCTGCATTTCTTGAAATTTCAGTCAGCTTGATATCCGTTCCCCTACCAGCCATGTTGGTGGCAATGGTAACTGTCGCTGGTTTACCTGCCTCAGAAACAATTTCTGCTTCCTTTTGGTGGTATTTTGCGTTCAATACCTGGTGCTTAATATTTCTCAACTTAAGCATCCTGCTCAGGAGTTCCGAAATTTCTACGGAGGTTGTTCCCACCAGAACTGGTCGGTCTGCTTTGGTCAGGATTTCAATTTCCTCAACAACAGCGTTAAACTTCTCCCGGACAGTTTTGTACACTTTGTCTTCTGAATCCTGCCTGACCGCTTTTTTATTGGTAGGAATGGTGACCACATCCAGTTTATATATCTGCCAGAACTCACCTGCTTCAGTTTCGGCGGTTCCGGTCATACCTGCCAGTTTATGGTACATCCGGAAATAGTTCTGAAGCGTTACAGTGGCATATGTTTGTGTCGCATCCTCGATTTTAACGCTTTCTTTTGCCTCAATTGCCTGATGCAAACCGTCGGAATACCTGCGTCCTTCCATAATCCTGCCGGTTTGTTCATCCACAATTTTCACTTTCCCATCGACCAGGATGTACTCTACTTCTTTTTCAAACAGGCAATACGCTTTGAGCAACTGCTGAACCGTGTGAATACGCTGAGACTTCTCTGAATAATCACTGACCAGTTGATCTTTGGCTTCAATTTTTTGCTGTGGATTAAGGTTTTTGTTTGACTCAATTAGCGCCATAGCTGCGCCAATATCAGGCAGAATGAAAAATTGAGGGTCCTCCCCTGCCGCAGTGATGTAATCAATCCCCTGCTCGGTAAGATCAATGCTATTGTGCCGCTCATCAATTGTAAAGTACAAAACTTTATCAGCCTCTGGCATGCGTTTCTGATTGTCCTCTAAATGAAGATTTTCAGTTTTCTGGAGAATAACTTTTATACCTGGTTCACTCAGGTATTTTATCAATGGTTTGTATTTGGGTAAGCCTCTGTGGGCCCGAAATAAGGCCAGACCTCCTTCTTTATCATTTCCCGCTCCAATAAGGTTCTTTGCCTCAATCAACAACTTCTGAACCAGTGCCTTCTGTGCCTCCACCAATTTTGAGATCCGAGGTTTGAGGGACTCAAAATCCTGACGGTCTCCCTGCGCCATGGGGCCGGAAATGATAAGGGGTGTCCTGGCGTCATCAATAAGCACTGAATCGACTTCATCCACCATGGCATAATGAAGTTTCCGCTGAACAAGCTCGTCTTTGTCATGGGCCATGTTGTCGCGGAGATAGTCGAAACCAAACTCATTGTTGGTCCCATAAGTGATATCCGCCTGATAAGCTTTCCGCCTTGCCTCTGTGTTTGGTTGATGTTTATCAATACAGTCCACCCGAAGGCCATGAAACTCAAATAGAGTACCCATCCACTCACTATCCCGTTTGGCCAGGTAGTCGTTTACTGTTACAATATGTACACCACGTCCGCCAAGTGCATTGAGGTAGGCAGGTAGCGTAGAAACCAGGGTTTTCCCTTCCCCTGTCGCCATTTCGGAAATTTTACCCTGGTGAAGCACTGTCCCGCCAATCAATTGAACGTCGTAG
>JBIPNA010000163.1:0-7597 GCA_044375665.1 Catalimonadaceae bacterium | reverse complement strand
TACACTCAAAACCTGCAAACTGGACGCCTGTTTATGGCTTCATGTGTTGCCCTGATCACCACCGCCATGACCTTCGCCATCCGTGGATCGCTGATGGATACCTGGGGCAACGAATTTTCACTTTCAAGCGAACAAGTTGGCTGGGTAAGTGGCACAGCCTTCTGGGGATTTACCCTGGCCATGGTTTTTGGCGGACCGCTTTGCGATGTTTTAGGCATGCGAAACTTATTGAGAATCGCATTTCTGGGCCACATGGCGGGCATTTCCCTCACCATCCTGGCCAATTCCTACTTCCTGCTTTTTTCGGCTACCCTGGTGATCGGCATCAGCAACGGCATGGTGGAAGCAGCCTGCAACCCACTGGTCACCGCACTTTTCCCGAATGAAAAAATCAAATACCTCAACCGTTTCCACATCTGGTTTCCCGGAGGCATTGTGATCGGTGGCCTCGTTGCCTTCCTCTTTCTCGATCAATTGCATCTTCCATGGCGGTTGCTGATGTCTACCATGGCAATCCCAGGCCTGATTTATGGCTTTATGTCCTTCCATGCCGATTTCCCCGTATCTGAACGTGTTTCCAGCGGAACCTCAACCGGACAAATGTTCCGGGCGCTGGCCAGTCCATTGTTCATCTTTATGGTGCTGTGCATGCTCCTGACGGCCGCTACAGAACTCGGCACCAACCAGTGGATTGTACAGTTGTTGTCGAATGTCGGGGTTTCGTCCATTCTCCTTCTGGTTTTTATCAATGGCATTATGGCCATCGGACGCGGTTTCGCCGGCGAACTGGCCCACAAACTGGCTCCGGAAGGCATGCTGCTTTTGTCGGCTGTATTTTCTACGCTCGGACTGGTCCTCCTCTCCTATTCTCAGGGGCCGCTTGCTTTTCTGGCGGCAGCAGTTTTTGCGGTCGGCATCTGTTATTTCTGGCCTACCATGCTGGGATTCGTTTCCGAATACCTGCCTGATACCGGTCCGATGGGCCTTTCCATTATGGGCGGGGCGGGTATGTTGTCGGTATCCTTTATCCTCCCCCTGATGGGAAAATTGTATGATGAAAAAGTAGTGGGGAACATTCCGGAAGGATATCTGCTGGACCAGCTAAAAAACGCCAATCCCCTTTCAGCCGAAGGCAAACTGTGGCAATCGATCAACCTTGATGCCGGATCGGAAACTCTGTTTTCTGTAGCGGGCATGCCCCTGTTTCTGATTCTGGCCTTTGGCGGTTTGCTTTTTTATATGCGCCGCAGCAAGTAGCCACCGGACAATGGGTTTCCCTTCCCTGAAAAGAAGGTTTCCTACATCCGCTCCGGCATGGTGATGCCCAGAATCCTGCCGCAGGCCCGAAGGACTTCTCCCGTATGGAAAGACAAAGCCACCCGAAACTGAACCAGATCGGAGCTTTCGGCCTGAAAAATGGTTTCGTGGGCAAAAAAGGCATTGTACAAACGGCTGGTCTCGTAAAAATACTGCGCCACAACGGATGGACTAAAACTGCTGGCAGCTTCTTCAATGGCAGGTTCAAACCGGAGCAAATGCTGGATCAGGTCTTTTTCCAGCGGTTTTAGGGAAGCAGGCATTTTACTGAATTTATGACTGATGTTTTGCTGGCCTGCTTTTCTGCAAATGGCCGAAATCCGGGCGTGGGTATATTGAATGGCGGTGGCTGTATTGCCGTTCAGCTCGATCGACTCATCTGGATTGAAGAGCATCCGCTTTTTGGGATCCACTTTCAGGAGGAAATACTTGATGGCACCCAAACCCAACGTATGGTACAAGGCATCCAGTTCTGCCGCTTCGAAATCGGAAATTTTGCCCAGTTCCTGGGTTCGTTCCCGGGCCGTCTCCACCATCTGGTCCATCAGCTCATCGGCATCGACAACGGTTCCTTCCCGACTTTTCATCTTGCCCGAAGGAAGATCTACCATGCCATAACTCAGATGATAAAGCCCATTTGCATAAGGCCGGCCCAGCTTCCGTAAAATGTGGAAAAGGACTTCAAAATGATAATCCTGTTCGTTTCCAACCACGTAAATCGACCGGTCCATGCCGAAATCCCTGTACTTCAGGTCGGCGGTACCCAGATCCTGGGTGATGTACACCGATGTCCCATCGGAGCGAAGCACCAGTTTGTGGTCGAGGCCTTCTTCCTCCAGGTTGATCCAGACCGAACCATCCTCTTTTCTGTAAAAAACGCCTTTCGACAAACCTTCGTCCACAATATCTTTACCCAGAAGGTAGGTATCCGATTCGTAGTAAAACCGATCGAAAGTAATGCCCATGCGTTCGTAGGAGGCTTTGAATCCGTCATAGACCCAGCCATTCATGGTTTTCCACAAGGCAATGACTTCGGGTTTATTGGCTTCCCAATCGACCAGCATTTGTTTGGCCTGCAGATAAATGGGCGCCTGTACTTTTGCTTCATCCTCAGTTTTTCCGGCTTCCAGGAGTTCTGCAACCTGTTTCCGGAATAGCTGGTCGTAGGCGACATAATATTTACCGACCAGGTGATCGCCCTTGATGCCGGAGCTTTCGGGCGTTTCCCCGTTGCCTTGTTCCAGATAGGCCACCATCGACTTACAAATGTGGATACCCCGGTCGTTGACCAGATTGGCTTTCACCACTTTATAGCCTGCAAAAGCCAGCAGTTCCGACAAAGAAGCACCCAGAAAGTTGTTCCTCAAATGGCCCAGATGAAGGGGTTTATTGGTATTGGGCGAAGAAAACTCCACCAAAACGGTGCGCCCGCGGTCGGCAAGTCCCTGAAGGATTCCCGACTGGGTAAAATTCCAGAAACCGGCGAGCCAGGCCTTGTCGGCAATTTTCAGATTCAAAAACCCTTTGACGACATTAAAACCAACTACTTCAGCGCTGTGGGTTACCAGGTAATCGCCGATGCTCTGGCCAATGGCTTCGGGATTCTTTCCGAGTAATTTCGTCAAAGAGAAACAAACCAGGGTCAGCTCTCCCTCAAATTCGGGTCGGGTTGGCTGCAAGGTGAGGGCAGGGATTTGCCCATCAGGAACACCCATATCTGCCAATCCTGCCTTAATCTGCTCAATAATGCCTTGCTCCAATTGTTTCATTCCACGCTGTAAAAAGGCCGTAAATATAGCAGAAAAGCCTTGGGCTCCGGTTACCGCTCTTTTCGGAAGTTGAACATCAAAGACAGGATATGTTGGCCGGCTGATCTGGCTATCCAGGGGTCCGCTGCGCTTCCGTACCGCAGAACCGGTTGTGTTTCCCGAATGCCAGGGTTGGCGGCACCGGCGCCCTTCCTATCCAGGCCGGGAGCCGTTTTCCACCAGAAACCAACCGATTTTTCGTTTCCAGGTATGGGTTCAACCCGAAACGAATGGCTTAGGGGCCGACGGGGAAAGCCCGGAAAAACTGCCCCGGAACGTCGGTTTTGAACCCGGAATACAGGTGGGCAGGGCAGTTTTGAGGACTTGGACCAAAGGACCCGGCCCGACCAGCGGGAGGGAAAGCCCCAACTCTTCCACTAAAAGGCTAAGGCATCAAAACCACGCGGATTCTGCGGACCTGGCCAAACTTGTCCTCCAAAAGCACTATGCTTCCGGTTTCCAACGAAGTCCAATGTAAAATTCCCTTCCCCGGGTTGGCCCCCACACGCTTCCGGTATCAAAATTCGGCCCAAAAGGTTGCTGCCATCCTGCTATGGGCTGGCGTTGCCTGAAATCAAAAATATTCTCAACGCCCCCGTACAACTCTGTTTTCTTCCACTTTACCGTAACCTGAACCGTGTAAACAGCATAGGGTTTTGAGGAACCCGGGCCTGCCTCTCCATTGGCATTGAGGGTAGAAGGAAGTTTCTGTCGGTCAAACCAATGCACATTTCCATCCACCACAAACCAATTGTGCAAAGGTCGGTAGGAAATGGCGCCCATTGCCCTGTTTATGGGATTAAACGGCAGGGTTTCCTTCTTTCCGTTTTCCAACCGAAACACATCCAGGTAATTGTAGGCCATCTTCACTTCCCATCGTTCATAGATTTTCAGGTTTGCTTCTGCCTGTGCCGAGTTGGACCTTGAAGTTCCCTCAAAATTGCGGATGAAAGCCGATCCGGCTTCCCTGTTATAATCCGGAAAAAACTGGTTCTGAAACCTGGTCTGATAAAAATCGACCGAAATTGTCCCTTTAATCTTTTCCCTGTCCAACTGATAAGTATAGTTGCCACCCCAGTTTACCGCTCGTTCCGGCCGGATGGATTCTTCAAAAACGACATTTCTGCTGGAGGCAAGCAAAGGCATATTTTCAGCAAACAAATTCACCTGTCGCCATCCAGTCCCCAAAGAGGCCCTCAACGTATTTCCGGGCAGAAACTCATACCGGATCATGGTCCTTGGTGTCAGGAAACCGCCCGACACCTGATGGTGATCGAACCGAACGCCGGCAATCCAATGGAGTTTGTCTTCCAGAAAACCACCCGAATACTCCCCAAAAATTCCTGGCACTGCCAGTGGTGTTGAATAAGTACCCTGATAGGTTCTGTTCAAAAGGGTATCAGAAAATCCAATGGTCTCTTTCTGATGCTGAAGCCGCACACTTCCACCCCATGTCCAGATCGTCGACTCCGAAGGCCTGAACTGGTGTTGGACTTGCATGTTTGCGTTTTGCTGTCTGGCTTTGTAGTTCAAAGTTCCGTACCAGGAATTCTGATCCTGCCCGTACACCGATCCATGGTATTGAACGGCATGTCGGGCCGAAAACCGATACCCCAACTTTAAAATCCACTCGGGTTGCAGAAAAGAAACCGCCTGCCCATAAAGCCGGGTACTTCCTTTATCTGTTTCCGGATTATACAACCTCTGGCCCCCGATCCGGTCTTCCCGGGTTACCCTCAGACTGGTCTGAAAGAACCAGCCTGCTTCGTTTTCCCTTCCATAATTAAATCTTGTGAAGGCCGAATAGCGGGTCAACAAAGGCAGATCCAGAAAACCATCTCCGTCACGATCCCTTTTATTGGCGGGCTGAACCATGTGGAGCCCGGTAATGTTGGTCCACCTCCGCCCGCTATCCAGAGCCCCGGCATAATTTGCATTGACATGAACCTCACCGAAATTATTGATATAGCCATTGGCAAACAAACCCGGTTCTTTTTCCGGATTGCGGGTGATCACGTTGATCTGACCCGATATGCCTTCAAATCCCTGAAGCACAGAATTAGCGCCTTTCGACACAAAAATCTGATCAATAATGGCTGAAGGAATGGTTCCTATACCATAGGCATAGCTTAAGCCCTGCATCATGGGCAGACCATCTACCAAAACCTGATTGTAAACCCCGGAGAGACCCAGGATCCGGAGTTCTTTGGCATTCGTAATCACATTGGTAACCTGAGGCTGAACGGTTGCCTGGGTTTCAAAACAGCCCGCCATGTCGCAGCAGGCTGCCTTGGTCAGCTCTTTTCGGGTGATCACTTCGGTTTTAACAACCGACCCTGGCTGGATATAACTCCCCTGCCTCTGCCCGACAACCTGGACTTCTTTCATGTTTTTTGCATGAGCGGTAAGCTCAATTCTAGCAAAATCCCAACCGTCTACCAGGAACGTGTCGGTTTGAAAACCAGGGCAGCCCGAAACAAGGTATTCCGAAGGTGGGTTGGGCTTGGGAATCTCAAAAATTCCATCTGCCGAAGAAAGCATTCGGGCAGGCAATCCCGGCCAGGCTACCCAGGCACCCGGCAAAGCATTTCCTGCTTCATCGGTGACAATGCCCTTTTGGACCTGGCCGAAAGCCAAAACAGAACCAAGCATACATGCGAGTAGCGCAGGCCAGAAACGGGATGAAAGGAATGCACCCATCATTTGCTTAAAATTTAGAATTAAAATCAGGAAAAAGCCGGAGAAACCGGCCCGGCCCCCTTTCAACCCGGATGAGACACTAAAATTTTGTCAGAAGTTCGAAAAGGCTACAAACTTCTATAATGACACCATTAAAAGCGGGGAAAGTCAAAGGATAACATTTTCAAAAACAGCGGTTTATGCTTGAAAAAGTTTCCTGAATAAAATCCGGGTTAAACCAATTTTCCCGGCGGTTGCCAGCATTCAAATTCGGGATTAAACCTGTATAGTTCGAAAAAAAAGGTCTGTTGGTTGACCAGGGTTTTTTCGTTGGTTGCAGGGAGCGTCTGTACTTCAGGAATAGCCATAAAGCAACAGCTATGGCACTGAAATGGATTACAACCGAAGTTCTCAGATTTGTCCTCGTCCTGGTCTTCCATGGGGCTGGAACAGCAATGCCCTGTACAGGTGGAGGATTTTGAATTTTCTCCAGCTACCCACATTCCGCCCGGGCAAAGGGCAAAAAAGAGCACGAGAAACAAAATAAAGAAGGCTTTGTAGCGCAACATGGGAGCCCAAAATTAGGTTTTTTCCCCGATTCTCGGGCTATCCTTTTTCAAACCTGGAAATCAAAGCCCATTCCAGGGGAGAGGAAATCTCTCTATGAACTACTTTCCCCAAACCAAGCCGCCACAAAACCGAATGATGTTTCCTGTCCAAACCATTGGGATTTTGGGCGTGCCCTCCGGGCTGGGATTTATTTGATGGCCATCTGACTTATACCTTCTTCCAGCCCGGAGGTCGGGCCCTTTGGTACAAGTCCTCGTCCGCTCCTTCGTCGCGACCTGCGGGCTTTTCCCTTCGGTCCCTCACGCGGTCGTTCATCTTCTCTACCATGTTTGGGGACAAAACCGGAGCAAGGGCCCGAAATGCAAAAAGTCACCTTTTGGGTGACTTTTGCGGTCCGGACGGGACCATTTTTTTTTATATTTCTTTTTATTGGCCTTTACATTTCTTTCCTTTTGGTCAATCACTTAAGTCAAACTAATAGAAAACCGGATTAAAAAGGATTGTGAATCGCAAAGGACTGGCAGTCCCCTTTTTCGTCCCCTTCTGTGGGAGGCGGAAAATTACAAGTCGGTCGGTGGTTCCAAACCGGAAATGGTAACTGTCAATTGTGAATCGAATTCTTGGTGGTTGTCAGCTTTGCCATAAACAGAATCGTAAACCTCCCGGATAGCGGAAACATCTCCTGCGATTGCCTTACCAATTAGGGCAAGAGCAATCTTATCTTCAATGGTCCCGGCAATCTCCTGTCCTGTTACTGGGTCTGAAATGGTGCAATGGAGTTCAATCCACTTCTTCAAAATAGTAGATCGGTTTTTACTGCCTTTTTCACGCCCTGAAGGGTTTCCGGATTGGCCCGGCCTCCATTGGTTGCGTTCTTGGTTTGGTATTGCCATCGTGCCTGCAAACTGCCTGCAAAGTTAAATTTGGTAGGCAATATTGAAATTTTAGTTATTTGAACACGCTTCGATTACGGAAATAATGAAATACGTTCTAACCCTAGTTACTGGTTTACTATTATGCTGCACCTGCATAGCACAAGATCAAGTAAAAACCCAATACTCCAACAAGGTGATTGAAGGGAGAATTTTTGAACTTGAAACCTACTATTTGAAAATAAGATTGCCTGATCTTGTAGAAAGAAAAATCAATTATGAGTCTATTGATAGCATCTATACCTCAAGGGACAGTCTTCGCAAAAAGATGCGTTTCAACAAAGGAACTAG
>JBIPNA010000162.1:0-7714 GCA_044375665.1 Catalimonadaceae bacterium | reverse complement strand
CCAGAGGCCGGTCTGGGATAATTCTTGAGAAAAACGGTAAAATAGCTTTCATCAAACCCTCACCTTTGGATGGTCGGGATACCTTGTGGGGAAATTGGGAACAGGTTCAACCTAAAACTCTTTTAATCCAGTTTCCCGGCAAGGACCCGCAATCTTTGAAATGGCATCGTTTCTCCAAAACCCAGATGGGTTTTATGATTGAGATGAGGCCATATGGAAAATGACCATATTGGTCAAATCTCAAGGAATTTACGCTTTTAATTAACGTTGACCGGTAACAAAACGGGACCGATGGACGGTAGCATTTTCTTAGATTTTCAAGCTCAGAAATTAATGAAGAGTTGCACCTATCTTTGCAAAATGCCCCGGTTTGGAATTGCATTTTGGCTTTTTCTGTTCATTTTTTCGGCCTTCATATGTCCACGATATGTTTTGGGTCAGCTTCGCGTTGATGCCAATATGCCTCTTGAGGAAGCCATAAGCAATCTGGTTGGACAAGGTGTAAAAGTTACCAATATCCGGGTCAATTGTCCCTCCTCAAAGGGTCGCCCCTTTGGGTATTTTACAGACAATACCGGAACTCTTGGAATTTCCGATGGACTCGTAATTACCACTGGATCAGCAAGAAATGCCATAGGTCCCAACAATTCAGCAAATGTTTCACAAGGAAACAACAACGAATTTCAGGATCCCGATTTAGGCACATTGGTGCGACGGGGAGAAAAGCAGTTTGATGCCTGCATCATTGAGTTTGATGTGGAGGTTTTTTCTGACACACTTAGTTTTGACTATGTTTTCGGTTCGGAAGAATACCTTGAGTTTATCAAAGAGTACCACGATGTGTTTGGATTTTTCATTTCAGGTCCGGGAATTTCTGGCAAGCGAAATCTGGCCAGATTACCAGGAACCCAAACCAGCATTAGTGTCGCCAATGTCAATAATTCAGCCAATTCAGCTTACTACATTGACAACGGAACAGGGTCTACACCATTCGAAAACCTTTTTGTCCAGTATGATGGTTTTACGCGACGGTTGGAAGCAAAAGTGGCTGTAATTCCTTGCCAGGTTTACCGGTTGAAGCTGGCCATTTGCGATGTAAAAGATGATCAGTACGATGCTGGCATTTTCATTGCAGGAAAAAGTCTTAAGACGAAGGCTCCTCAGCTCAGTTACCGGCTGGAACACCCTAAGTTTCCCACTGCCATTGAAGGTTGTAATTCTGCATATGTTAAAGTGAAGCGACAAAGCAGATTGCAGGAAGCCATCACATTTGGGCTTCGTTATTCTGGTAGTGCATTTAGGGATATTGATTTTGGTCCTGTCCCAGATAGTATAGCTTTTCTGCCTGGTGAGGTGGAAAAGGAGTTTTTTGTTTCTGTTTTTCAAGATGCTGAAACTGAAATTTTTGAAGAGATAGAAATAGAACTCCTCAATCCATGTCCTGGATTGCCACAGGTAGACCTGCTTCGATTGCCCATAAAAGAAACCTTTGAGTTTTCCTTGCCTGACGCCAGAGTGTGTTTTGGAGACTCAGTTTTGCTCAATCCCAACCCGGCATCAGGATATAGCCATTCATGGGCGCCCCCAGATTATTTGTCGTGTAATTTCTGCGATCAGCCTTTTGCTTTTCCTCCTCAAACCAGCTTCTATTCGTGTATCGTAAAAGATGAAGCCAGTGGTTGTTCCGCCAGTGACTCATTGCAGGTTCTGGTAGATCCATTGCCTGTTGCTTCATTCATAACGGAAGAGCGGATTGATTATACCAGTCTGGATGTTTATTTTAACAATACTTCCCAGAATGCTGATGCTTATTCCTGGGATTTCGGGGACGGTACAGGCAGCTCAGAGTTAAGTCCTTTGCACTATTATTTTGCCTCCCTGGGCACTGACAGCGTAAACTTTTTAGTCGTTTTGAAAGCAAGAAATCAAGCCTTAGGCTGTGAGGATACCGCTACAGCACGGGTTTCCATTTCTAATCCCTTGTTTATACCAAATCTTATAACCCCCAACGAGGATAACCAAAATGATGCGTTTTGGGTCAAGGGAATACAGCCAGGGATCTGGCGGTTTGAGGTTTTCAACCGATGGGGAAAGCGTGTTTTTGAAGATGGAGCCTATCGTCTGGACTGGAAAGGAGAGGGATTAAGTCCCGGAGTTTATTTCTTTGTCCTGTCAAACCCCAACGGTGACCGTGTTTATAAAAGCTGGGTAAAAATTCAGGGGTGATTGAAAGTCGGGTAAAACCTGGTCTTTCTATTTAGTTTTTGTAAAATGAAGGTTTTGTAAAAATCAGATTCTGAATAAAATGACTTCAGTTTTGCTCATCCGGGGATTTGACTAAGTCTGCCTTTTTTTAGCAGATTTCTAACATGTTTTCTGGCCAGTAGAAGGAATGATTTTTCTGTTCTTTGCTTTGTCCGTTTATGACTGACGATCCGGATGTTTGAAATATTGAATGGTTTTTCTGAGATGTAACAGGAATTCTTTTCCCAGACCATATCCCAGAATAGGTAATGTTGCAAATGCAAGGGGATTAAAGGCCCATGCTTCAGCAAATTCAAAATGGATCATGTGCATGCATGCCCTTGTCATTCCGCAGGCATAGCAGGTTTGGTCGAAAAGGAGGACAGAAATACACAAAGGAGGACCATCATCAAAAAAATTTGCGGGCAGTATTAGGAGAGTTAAAGCTCCCAATACCAGCCCGCAAACAATTAGAATTGACTTAATCGGCAATTCTAAGAATGAATTAAAGGGTTTGGTCGTATTCCCCGTCTTTTGGCTTCAGGTTTCCGGTGATTATCCGGATGAAATCGATTAAAGCCCAGATGCCACAACCACCGGCTGTGAGCAATTGAACTACACCTTGCCAGGTGTAGCCAAGGTAGAACCTGTGAATTCCGATTCCACCAAGAAAAAAAACTAAAATAAGGGCAATGATCTGGCTTTTTCCACCTTCTGTAGTTTTGTTGGCATCTGCTTGATTTTCAACTTTTTCTACCTCTCTTTTCAATTGGTAGGCTTTGCGGGCAAGAGAAATCTTTTCAGAAAAACTCAGCTTTTGTGTAGATGCAACAGCCTGAGACTTCTCAACCTTAGAGATGGCTTTCCGGATGGCTTTTGAAGTAAGCACAGGTTCCTGAGAAACCGGAACTACTGTTTCAGGAGTCATGGTGACTGCCTTTACTCCAGATTGATCAGGGTTTTGGGCAGCAACATACTTTCTCGGTTCAGCAGTCAGTCTGCGAGGTCCACCACCAAAGGTGGCATAGGGCGTTTTGGAACAGGAGGTAGCAATACCTAGAACTACCGCCAGCAGAGAGATTTTAGAAAAAATGTTTTTCATTGAAAAATGGAATTAATTGTTTCGCAAGAATACAATTATTTTGGACCTGCAAAGAGAATTGTGGTAAAAATCATTTACTCGCAAAATCTCTTTTTATGGTCTTAATAACATGTTTTCAGGAATGTCCTCTATCAGGCATCGGCCATCTCTGACTTGTTTTCCATCCGTTTCCTTTCGTTTGGATCGAGATAAATCTTCCGCATCCGGATGCTTTTGGGTGTCACTTCGAGATACTCATCCTTTTGGATATACTCCATCGATTCTTCCAGAGAAAAATTGATTTTTGGAGCAATACGAACGTTGGTATCCGTTCCGGAAGCCCGCATATTGGTCAATTGCTTGGCTTTTTGAAGGTTCAGCTCCAGGTCGTTTTGTCTGGTGTGCTCCCCGATTACTTGTCCGGCATAGATTTCTTCGCCCGGATCAACAAAAAACTTACCGCGGTCCTGGAGTTTATCCAGGGTATAAGCAGTTGTAGGGCCGGTTTCCATAGAAATAAGCGAGCCGTTTACCCGACCAGGGATTGGACCCTTAAACGGGGCATAAGCTTTGAATCTGTGGGTCATGATGGCTTCTCCCTGGGTAGAGTTAAGCACCTGTGTCCGAAGACCGATCAGCCCACGGGAAGGAATCTCAAATTCAAGGTGCTGCAGGTCGCCTTTTGGTTCCATAATCAACAACTCGCCTTTTCTTTGGGTTGCCAGTTCGATGACCTTCCCAGCTGTTTCATTGGGCACATCCACCACCAAAACTTCAACAGGCTCGTGTTTCTGCCCATCGATTTCTTTAATAAGTACCTGGGGCTGGCCTACCTGAAGTTCATAGCCTTCTCTGCGCATTGTTTCAATAAGAATGCTCAGGTGAAGGATTCCACGACCGAATACCAGGAACTTGTCTTCCGAGTTTGTTTCCTGGATTCGAAGGGCAAGGTTTTTTTCAGTTTCCTTGAAAAGCCGGTCTCTTAAATGACGTGAGGTGACGAACTTGCCTTCTTTTCCGAAAAAGGGAGAGTTATTGATGGTGAAGAGCATGCTCATGGTAGGCTCGTCAATGGCAATCCGTTGCATGGCTTCCGGGTTTTGCTCATCTGCGAGGGTATCTCCGATTTCAAAGCCCTCAATTCCGGTAACAGCACAAATATCTCCGGCCACTACTTCTGTCATTTTCACCTTACCCAAACCTTCGAAGGTGTGGACTTCTTTCACTTTAACTTTTTTGAAAACGTCATTGGCTTTGCAAAGCACGAGGTTCTGACCTTCTTTAACTGTTCCGCGGGCAACACGACCAATGGCAATGCGACCTACAAAAGAGTTGAAATCCAAAGAAGTAATCTGCATCTGCAAGGCACCTTCGCTGTTGAATTTCGGAGCAGGAATCTGTTCGAGGATGGTGTCCAGCAAAGGCACGATGTCTTCTGTCTGAACTTTCCAATCGTAACTCATCCAGCCTTGCTTGCTCGAACCATAAAGTGTTGCAAAATCGAGCTGATCTTCACTTGCGCCGAGGTTAAACATCAGGTCGAAAACCGCCTCATGCACCTCATCGGGACGACAATTGGGCTTATCAACTTTATTTACCACAACAATTGGTTTCAGGCCGAGCTGAATGGCTTTGCTGAGGACGAAGCGGGTTTGAGGCATTGGTCCTTCAAAAGCATCTACAAGCAATAAAACACCGTCGGCCATTTTTAAAACCCGCTCAACTTCGCCTCCAAAGTCAGCGTGGCCCGGGGTATCGATAATGTTGATTTTGGTGTCTTTGTAACGGACCGAAACGTTTTTAGAAACAATGGTAATTCCACGTTCACGTTCCAGATCGTTGTTGTCCAGGATTAAGTCTGTAAACTCCTGATTTTCACGGAATATTTTGGAAGCATGAATGATTTTATCCACCAAAGTGGTTTTGCCATGGTCGACGTGGGCGATGATGGCTACGTTACGGATTGCCTGCATATAGCTAAAAATGGCCGCAAAAGTACGGTTTTTTCTGACAGGTCAGGTTTCCTTATTGTAAATAATTGATTCTGAAAGAATAAGCATTCTTCTCAACAATGGCCATTGAGCTCCAGGGTATACATTGACTTCTTCGATTAATTCTTGCTTCATGAACGTTCAAGACCCTTTTTGCAGCATGAATAATTTGATGACCCAACTGCAGGAATCGGCAGAATTCCTGAAAATTCGTTTCCCTGTTCTGCCCCGGATTGCACTCATTTTGGGGACAGGGCTGGGTGATTTGGTGAACGAAACGGAAATTTTGCTTACAATTTCCTATAGAGACATTCCCCATTTTCCTGTTGCCACTGCTGAAACCCATGCTGGACAACTTCATCTTGCCCGATGGGAGGGAAAAGAAATTCTTATTTTTCAAGGCAGGTTCCATGCCTATGAGGGTTATTCAATGGTGCAGGTTACCTGGCCTGTGAGAATATCCGGTCTTTTGGGGATCCACACCCTGCTCATAAGCAACATTTCCGGAGCCTTAAATCCAGACTACCACCTCTCAGACCTGGTTGCTTTGGAGGACCATATTAATTTACAGACAGAAAATCCATTGACTGGGCCAAATCTGTCAGAATTGGGGCCACGATGGCCAGATATGGTAGGAGCTTATGACCCTGATCTGCTTGATCAAGCCATTCATTTTGCCGGGATCCGTGGAATCCGGTTGCACAAGGGCGTTTACGTGAGTGTTCCTGGACCCAATCTGGAAACACCGGCAGAATACCGATATCTTTCCAGGATAGGGGGCGATTGTGTTGGCATGAGTACTGTGCCGGAAGTATTGGTGGCAAGGCACATGAATATGCGGGTATTTGCCCTTTCTGCTATTTCAGATCTTGGTTATGGCACCATCCAGAAAGTAGAGCTCGAGTCTCTTCTGGAAGCTGCGGCAAAAGCTCAGCCAAAGATGACTGCCATTTTCCGCCATTTAATTTCTTTGATGTAGTTGGTGTTCAGCCAAACAAGGTTTCCATGTTGGATTTGAGATTTTCGACGGAGAATAGCCTGGCCTGTTCCCTACCCAAACGGGCCTTTTCCTGCAAAATCTGAGGCTCTTCTTCAAGAATATGCAACATCTGCGTTAACGCTTCAAGGTCACCTGCAGGAACCATTAAGCCTGCCCTTCCCTGATCCAGGACTTCCTTTAACCCGCCGGCATCTGATGCGAGCACCGGTAATCCACTGGCCATGGCCTCCAGACAACTTACGCCCAAAGCCTCCTGATGTGAAAAATTCAGAAACAGATCAGAGGTTCGAAGCAGTTCTTTCAATTGATCCCGATTGATAAGGCCTTGAATTGTGCATTTCCCCTGAAAGCCCGATTCCCGAATGGTGTTTTCAACTTCCTGGAGGCTTCCAGAGCCAATACCTGCAATTTGAAAATGGCGTTCGGTGCCATTTGGTAGTTTGGCCAGTGCCTTCAGAATCAGGTCAAGTCCACCTCGTTTCCAGTCGTTTTTTACAAACAGGTAGTTCCTAGGCGGTCTGTTTGGATGTTCTTCATATTGAAACCATGAAGTATCCACCGCTTTGTACAACAGAAGTGGTTTTGTGTCAGGCTTATACACATCTTCCATTAACTTCAATGTGTATTTTGAATTGGCTATGGAAAAAGCAGATTTCCGGACCACATGACGTTCCATAAAATAGCCTAATTTTCGGGAGAGCCAGGTTCGCCAGGACAATCTGCCTTTTGCGGACCGCTCTGAATGACTCAATAAGAAATTGTCGTCATTCACCATAACGGCCGTTTTTTTCAAGCTATTGCGATTTAAAAACATGGCCATGGAATAATCAGCCGCCAGAATCCAATCAAAGTTTTCAGTCACATCGGTTTTTTCAAGGGCTTTTTTAAAATACCACGCCCGGAAAAAGGAAGAAAAAGGTATCCGCTTTGCCCATCCGGGAATGGATACCGGGTGAAGAAGTGGCTCTTTCCGGCCAATTTGCTGAGAGAAAAAATGAATCTCAATCTGCTCAAAAGGCAAAGTCCGTAAGTACTCCGTAAAGCGACCGGGTCCCGATTGGACTTCTTTAAACTGTGTGCTGAGAAAGGCTATTTTTTTCTTCTTCATGGGTTTTGGATTCCGAAGGGGTCGGTTTTTCAAACAAACCGATGCCCAGAATAAAAAACATAGACCAGAAAATAATGAAAGAGGGACTACCTGGTGAGTTGACCGAGTCTTCGACCGGAAGATAAAATAATATCATAACCAGAAGGCTGCTTTTCAACAGGCGTATCAGTCGGGCATCAACGGGGTCTTTAGGATGAAGGCTTGGGGTAAAAAGAAATATGAGGATGGAAAAAGGAATCCAGAGGAAGCCGAAGTATCCCAACTCTGTAAATATGGCCAGGTAGGTGTTG